>NZ_JBFAXX010000070.1:1265-39040 GCF_040680995.1 Kitasatospora sp. NPDC051914 | reverse complement strand
CCCGCCCCCACAAAACACAAAAAAACAAAACGGCGGGGGGGGCCGGGCGGGGGGCGGGCCCCCCCCCCGGGGGCCCGCCCCCGCCCGTCCGCGTCCGTGGACGCACTGCTCATTTCATTGCTTCTCGTTACTTCTTGCGGCGCTTCTCGCGCACCCGCACCGAGATGGAGATCGGGGTGCCGACGAAGCCGAACTCCTCGCGCAGCCGGCGCTCGATGAAGCGGCGGTAGCCCGCCTCGAGGAAGCCGGAGGCGAACAACACGAACCGCGGCGGGCGGGTGCCTGCCTGGGTGCCGAACAGGATGCGCGGCTGCTTGCCGCCGCGGATCGGGTGCGGGTGGGCTGCGACGAGCTCGCCGAGGAAGGCGTTCAGCCGCGCGGTGGGGATGCGGGTCTCCCAGCCCTCCAGCGCGGTCTCGATCGCCGGGACGAGCTTCTCCATGTGGCGGCCGGTCTTCGCCGAGACGTTGACCCGCGGCGCCCACTGCACCTGGACGAGATCCCTCTCGATCTCGCGCTCCAGGTAGTAGCGGCGCTCCTCGTCGAGCTGGTCCCACTTGTTGTAGGCGACGACGACGGCCCGGCCGGCCTCGACGGCCATCGAGATGATCCGGGTGTCCTGCTCGGCGAGGGTCTCGCTGGCGTCGATCAGGACGACCGCGACCTCGGCCTTCTCCAGCGCGGCAGAGGTGCGCAGCGAGGCGTAGAAGTCGGCACCGGCGGTCAGGTGGACGCGGCGGCGGATACCGGCGGTGTCGACGAACTTCCAGGTCTTGCCGCCGAGTTCGATCAGCTCGTCGACCGGGTCGCGGGTGGTGCCGGCCAGCTCGTTGACGACCACCCGCTCCTCGCCGGCGACCTTGTTGAGCAGGCTGGACTTGCCGACGTTCGGCCGGCCGATCAGCGCGACCCGGCGGGGGCCGCCGACGGTGCCGTTGCCGAAGAGCTGCGGCGGGGCCTCGGGCAGCGCGTCCATGACGGCGTCCAGCAGGTCGCCGGAGCCGCGGCCGTGCAGCGCGGAGACGGGGTACGGCTCGCCGAGGCCGAGCGACCACAGGTAGGCGGCCTCGGCCTCGGTGGACGGGCCGTCGACCTTGTTGGCGCACAGCACGACCGGCTTGCCGGCCCGGCGGATCAGCTTGACCAGGGCCTCGTCGGTGTCGGTGGCACCGACGGTGGCGTCCACGACGAACAGGACCGCGTCGGCGGCCTCGATGCCGTACTCGGCCTGGGCGGCGACGGCGGCGTCAATGCCGAGGACGTCGACCTCCCAGCCACCGGTGTCGACGATCTTGAAGCGGCGCCCGTTCCAGGCGGCCTCGTAGGTGACCCGGTCCCGGGTGACGCCGGGGCGGTCCTCGACGACCGCCTCGCGGCGGCCGATGATGCGGTTGACCAGGGTCGACTTGCCCACGTTCGGGCGGCCGACGACGGCCAGCACCGGCAGCGGGCCGTGCGAGGCTGCGTCGAGGTCGGCGTCGACCTCGTCGACGTCGAAGCCCTCCTCGGCGGCGAGCGCCATGAACTCGGCGTACTCGGCGTCGCCGAGCTCACCGTGGTGCGCGGCGGTGTCGTTGCTCATGTGTGTTTTTCCGTTTCCCGGCACGGCCCTTCCCAGGGGCGTGCCGTGCGTACCTGCCCTGCCGGGCAGCGCGAAACTACGTGTCCCGTAGTCGGAGGACGGGCCGGACGGCCCGAGGATGGTCGGCGGTGGTGCGGTCGGTCAGACGGCGGACGGCTGCTGGGCCCGCTCCTCGACCAGGGCGGCGACGGTGTCGATCACCTGGTCGAGGGTGAGCTCGCTGGTGTCCACCAGGACGGCGTCCGGGGCCTGGGTCAGCGGGGCCGTCTCCCGGGAGGAGTCTGCGGCGTCCCGGCGGTCCAGGTCGGCGGCCATCGCGGCGATGGTGGCCTCGTCCACGCCCTTGGCGCGCAGCTCGGCCGCGCGCCGCTCGGCGCGGGCGGCGCCCGACGCGGTCAGGAAGACCTTCGCCGTGGCGTCCGGGAAGACCACGGTGCCCATGTCGCGGCCCTCGGCGACTATGCCGCGGGACGCGACCTCGGCGCAGCCGCGCTGCAGCTCCACCAGGCGGGCCCGGACGGCCGGGACGGCGGCGACCGCGGAGACCTTGGCGGTCACCTCGGGGCCGCGGATCGGGCCGGAGACGTCGCGGCCGTCGACCGTGATGGTCGGGCCGGCCGCGTCGGTGCCGGAGACGATGACGGGCTTGCCACAGGCGATGGCGACCGCCTCGGCGTCGTCCACGTCGATGTCGTTGGACAGCATCCACCAGGTCATCGCGCGGTACATGGCGCCGGTGTCCAGGAAGCTCAGTCCGAGCCGGGCGGCGACCGCCCGGGAGACGGTCGACTTGCCGGAACCGGAGGGTCCGTCGATGGCGACGACGACCGGGGCGTGCGCTCGGTCGGCAGTTTCCACTGGGCGAACCTCTCTCTCGGCCGGCGCGTTCGGGCCGGGATGACTATCTCAAGGTTAATGGACCGGCGGAGGGTCCCCGTCCGGCCGCCCGTGCACCCCGGCCACGGGCCCCCTCGGGGTGTCCGACCGCCTCGGCCGCACGCCCCGGCGGTTCAGTCGCGGACGCTCCAGCCGCGGTCGCGCAGGCCGTTGGTGAGCAGGCGGACGGCGGTGGGGGCGACGTCCAGGTGGACGTGGCCGACCTGCTGGCCGTCGGAGTGCTCGATGGTGACGTCCTCGATGTTCACGCCGAGCGCGCCGACCTCGCCGAACAGCCGGCCGAGCTCGCCGGGCTGGTCGCCGAGGACCACGGTGACGGTCTCGTACCGGGTGTGCGGGGCGCCGTGCTTGCCGGGGATGCGGGCGTGGCCGGTGTTGCCGCGCCGCATGACCGCCTCGATGCCGGCGGCACCCGCCCGGCGGCCGCCCTCGTCGTCGGCCTGCAGGGCGCGCAGCGCGGTGACGGTCTCGTCGAGGTCGGCGGCGACCTCCTGCAGGATGTCGGCGACCACCCCGGCGTTGGCGGAGAGGATGTCCACCCACAGCGCCGGGTTGGAGGCGGCGATCCGGGTGACGTCGCGGACGCCCTGGCCGGACAGCCGGACGGCGGTCTCGTCGGCGTGCTCCAGCCGGGCCGCGACGAGCGAGGAGATCAGCTGCGGGGCGTGCGAGACCAGGGCGACGGCCCGGTCGTGGGCGGCGGCGTCCATGACGATCGGCATGGCGCCGCAGAGCGCCACCAGTTCGAGGGCGGCGTTGAGGGTGTCGGTGTCGGTGTCCTCGGTGGGGGTGAGCACCCACGGCCGGCCCTCGAAGAGGTCGGCGCGGGCGGCCAGCGGCCCGGAGCGCTCCCGGCCGGCCATCGGGTGGCCGCCGATGTAGTGGACGGTGTCGCAGCCGAGCGCGGCGACCTCGGCGCGCGGCCCGGCCTTCACACTGGCCACGTCGGTGTAGCAGCGGGCCAGGCCACGGCGCTGGCAGTCCGCGAGGACCTTGCCGACCAGGGCCGGCGGCACGGCGACGATCGCCAGGTCGACCGGCCCCTCGGGCGGTTCGGTGGTGCCCGCGCCGAGTGCGGCCGCCGTGCGGGCGGCGTCCTGGTCCGCGTCCTCCAGATGGACCGCGACCCCGCGGCCGGTGAGCGCGAGGGCGGCGGAGGTGCCGATCAGTCCGGTGCCGATGACGGCGGCTGTGCGCATGGCGGGGTTGCTCTCCTGGTACGGGGCGGCCTGCTTGGTGCGCCCATCCTCTCGCAGCCGGGCCCGGGCCGGCCGCGCGGGCCGGGCACCCACACGGGCGGGGACGAACCGACCGGGCGCCCGGGCCCGCCCGGCGGCCCCCGCTCCCGCAGGCCTACCGGTGCCGTGCAACCGTCCGAAGCCGCAGCCCGTCCACTCACCGGACGCGCAGCGGAAATCCCCCGCGGGCCGGCCGCGGCAGGGGCAGACTGGGCGGACCGGGGCCGGGGCGCGGCCCGGGGACGGACGAAGGGCAGGGCGGGGTGGCAGCAGACACGACGGCGCAACGGTGGGAGTCGGTCCTCGACTCGGTGGTGGTCTATGCGAGCGGGGCGCTGTGCCGCCGACGGGCCCGCGGCACGGTGCCCGCGGACGGCAGGGTGCGGCTGACCGGCCTGCCGCGGGTGGCGGACGCGGCCTCGCTGCGCGCCACCGTGCAGAACGGCACGGCCCGGGTGGCCGCGGCGCGGCTGGAGCCGGAGGTGGAGCTGCGCGACCGCGCGGACCTGCCGGAGCTGCGCCGCCGGGTGGAGCGGGCCGGGGACGCCGCGGACGCCGCCCGGCGGCGCTCGCAGCGGCAGGAGGCCGCGATCGCGGAGATCGCCGCGGTGCGGCCGGTTCCACCGCCGCTGACCGCGGACGCCCCGCACCGCCGCACACCCGCCGACGCCTGGCTGCAGCTGGCCGACTTCGTCGACGAGCGGCTCTCGGCCCTGCACGCGCGGGCCGCCGAACTGACCGAGGAGCTCCGCCTCGCCGAGCACGAACTCGACCTCGCCGAGGACGAGTTGGCCCGGGCGTCGTCCGCGCTGGCGACCGCCCCGGTGACGCTCGGCACGACCGCGGTGATCACCCTGGAGGGTGCGGCCGAGGGCGCCGAGGTGGAGCTGGAGGTCGAGTACGGGGTGCCCGGCGCGGTCTGGGTGCCGTCCTACCGGCTGACCTACCGTCAGGGCGAGGACACCGGGACACTGCTGCTGCGCGCCCAGCTCGCCCAGCGCACCGGCGAGGACTGGACGGGGGTGCGGATCGGCCTGTCCACCGCGGACCTGCAGCGCCGCACCGACCTGCCGAAGCTGCGCTCGCTGCGGATCGGCCGCCGGCAGCCCGCGCCCGCACCGTCCGGCTGGCGGGAGCCCCCGCCGGGCCTGGGCGACCTGTTCACCGGGTACGACGCGGCGGGCCGCCCGCCGCAGGTCCGCCCGAAGCCCGGCCCGCGGCCCGGTGCCGGCGGCGGGCGCCCCGGCCGTGCGGCCCGGCCCGGCGGCAGCCCGAGCGACACGGTGGTCGGCGGCATCGCGGCCGCGGACATCGCCGTGCCGCTGGCGGCACCCCCGCCGCCCCCTCCGCCGCCGCCCGCGCCGGGCGGCTGGCCCGCCCCGGCCGAGCCGAGCGGCGCCCCGGCCGGATTCCCCGCGCCGCCGCCGATGCAGACGTTCGGCGCCCCGCAGGCGTACGGGGCGGTTCCGCCGCCCGCGCCCGCGATGCGCAGCCGGGCGATGCGCGGGGGCGGCGGCCTCCGGTCGGCGCCCGACGTCCCGGTGTACGAGGCGCAGGCCGTGCCGGAGCCGGTCGGCCCGGCCGGTCCTTCGCAGGCGCAGCTGGACTACGCGGGCCTGGTGCTGGACGGCGCGGACCGCCCGGCGCACCGCCGCGGCCTGCTGTTCCCGGGGGCGGTGCACGACCCGGCGACGGTGCAGTCCCGCAACCTGGCCGAGTCGGTGGCCAAGCTGGAGCTGCCGGCGCACGCGGTGCGGCCGCGGCTGTCGGCGGGCTCCTTCGACCAGCGGTACGACGCCGCGGCGCGGGCCGACGTGCCCTCGGACGGCACCTGGCACACCGTGACCGTCGGGGAGGTGCCGGTGTCGCTGCGGACCGAGTACGTCTGCGTGCCCGCGGTCGAGGAGGCGGTCTACGGCACGCTGGTGATCACCAACGCCACCGCATCGGCCCTGCTGGCCGGTCCGGTGGAGGTCACCGTGGACGGCGACTTCCTGCTGACCGCCGCCCTGCCGACGCTGGCCGCGGGCGGCGACCGCCGGGTCGGCCTCGGGCAGGCGGAGGCGGTGCGGGTGGCCCGCCGCACCGAGCTGCGCGAGTCCACCGCCGGCATGCTCAACAACACCACGGTGCTGGACCACCGGGTGCACGTGGAGCTGGCCAACCGGCTGGCGCACCCGGTCACCGTGGAGGTGCGCGAGCGGGTGCCGGTCTCCGCCGACCAGGACGTCCGGATCGAGGAGCGCGCCGACTGGCGGGCCCCCGACCGTCCCTCCGAGACGTATCCGCCCGGCACCCGGTGCTGGCGGGTGGAGCTACCGGCCGGCGGAACGGCCGAACTCGACGGCGGCTTCGAGATCCGCATCCCGGCCGGCAAGGCCATCGTCGGCGGCAACCGGAGGAGCTGACCATGACCGACACCACACCTGCCACCCCGCAGCCGGCCGAGGCGCCGGCCGCGGTGGTGCCGCTGCCGGTCACCGCGGTGACCTGCCTGGAGGACCGCGCCCACGTCGAGCGGACGGCCACCGTCGAGCTGGCCGCCGGCGTCCGGCGGCTGCGCCTCGGCCCGATCTCCGCGCTCGCAGTCGACCGCACCCTGCGGGCCGAGGCGACCGGCGGCAACGCCCGGGTGCTGGACGCCCGGGTCGTCCGCACCTGGACGCCGCGCGCCCCGCTGCCGCCCACCGACCGGGACTCCGAGCTGCGCCGCCGGGTGCACGCCCTGGAGGAGGAGCAGCGGGCCGAGACCCGCGCCCGGGAGCGGCTGGAGGCCCGGCTGGCGTTGCTCTCCCAGCTCGCCGCCGACCTGCTGCGGGAGGTCGGCGAGGGCGCCGGCCGCGGCGAGCTGGAGCCGGCCCGCTGGACCCGCGAACTGGACCGGATCGACTCCGAGCGCGAGACGCACGGGGAACGGCTGCGCGCCTCCCGGGCCCGGCTGGAGACGCTGGGCGAGGAGCTGGCCGCCGCACGGCGGGCGCTGGACACCGGCGAGGTGGAGCCGCCGGAGCTGCTGGCGCACGTCGAGGTGACGGTGGAGGCGGACGAGGCGGGCCCGGCCCAGCTGCTGGTGGGCCATCTGACGCCGTGCGCGCTGTGGCGTCCGGCGTACCGGGCGACGCTGTCCGGCGAGCGGCTGCTACTGGAGACCGGGGCCGTGGTGTGGCAGCGCACGGGCGAGGACTGGTCGGGGGTGCGGCTGACCTTCTCGACCGCCCGTTCGGCGCTGGCCTCCGAGCCGCCGCGGCTGACCGAGGACTCACTGAGCCTGCGCGAGCGCACCTCCGAGGAGCGCCGCACGGTCGAGGTGGAGCTGCGCGAGGAGGAGATCGGCAGCACCGGGCCGTCCGCCGACGGCCTGCCGGGCGTCGACGACGGCGGCGAGGTGCGGGTGCTGCGGGCGCCGTCGCCGGCCTCGGTGCCGTCCGACGGGCGGGCGCACCGCATTCCGCTGTCCTCCTTCGAGACCGCGGCGGGCAGCGAGTTCGGCTCGGCGCCGGAGCTGTCGCCGCTGGTCACCCGGGTGGTGCGGTTCCGCAACGACGCCGGCCACGCGCTGCTGGCGGGCCCGGTGGAGCTGGTGCAGGGCAGCGGTTTCACCGGCCGGGGCGAGCTGCGGTTCACCGCGCCGGGGGCGCCGGCGGAGCTGGCGTTCGGCAGTTCGGACGCCTACCGGGTGGTCCGGGAGACCAAGGAGAGCCGCGGCTCGGCCGGGATCACCCAGCGCACCGTGGTCACCCGCACCGTCCGGGTGC
Source organism: Kitasatospora sp. NPDC051914 (assembly GCF_040680995.1). Classification (NCBI taxonomy): domain Bacteria; kingdom Bacillati; phylum Actinomycetota; class Actinomycetes; order Kitasatosporales; family Streptomycetaceae; genus Kitasatospora; species Kitasatospora sp. NPDC051914. The sequence continues at coordinate 31,568 of NZ_JBFAXX010000070.1, read as the reverse complement.
ACCTGTCGCGGTTCTCCGGGCCGGAGGACGTCGACGAGCAGGTGGTGGCGGTGCGCGAGCGCATCCCGGTCTCCGAGGTGTCCTCGGTGGAGGTGAAGCTGCGCAAGGAGGCGTGCTCGCCGCCGCCGGACGAACTGGACGCCGAGGGCATCGTCCGGTGGGACGTGCCGATGCCTCCGGGCTCCCGGCGCACCCTCACCCTGGTGTACGAGGTGTCGGCCGCTTCCAAGGTGGCCGGGCTGTGAGCCCGTTTTAGCCGGATGTTCCAGCCGGATTTGGACCGTCAACTCCGGTAGAAATGACCCATGATCTACCATCTCGCCCCGCTGGACGACTGGCTGCGTGACCCGGGGCGGCCGTACGCGGCCGCCTCGCTGCTCACCGACGGCTTCATCCACTGCTCGGCCGACGAGCAGACGGTGCTGGCCGTCGCGAACCTGTTCTTCGCCGACACGCCGGACCCGCTGATGGCCCTGCTGATCGAGGAGAAGCTGGTCGAGCCGATGGTGAAGTGGGAAGCGCCCTCCGGCCCGCCGCCGGAGGGCGCCACGCCGGGCGTGCTGTTCCCGCACATCTACGGCCGGCTGAACCGGACGGCCGTGATCGGCCTGGAGAAGCTCGAACGCGGCGAGGACGGCCGCTGGGCCCGGCTGCTCCCCTGGAGCTGATCCCGGGCCGCCCGGAGGGCCGGGAGCGCCCCGTCCCGGGGCCGCCCGGCGGTCCGGGCCGGGCGTCCGGCCCGGCGCCGGGTCAGAGCCAGCCGCGCTCGCGGGCCGCCATGCCCGCCTGGAAGCGGGTGGTGGCGCCGAGCTGGCGCATGAGGCTCTGCAGCCGGCGCTGGGTGGTGCGGGCGCTCCAGCCGAGCGAGCGGGCGATCGACTCGTCGGTGAGGCCGGCGGCCAGCAGGCCGAGCAGCTTGCGGTGGTCGGCCTCGGGCCCCTGGTCGTTCTCGCCGTCGCCGATCGCCGCCTGCAGCGGCACGGCCCGCTCCCACTCGGCCTCGAACAGCGCGTCCAGGGCCTGCAGCAGCGCCGAGGGGTGGATGACGTAGGCGGCGTCCAGCACGCTGTCGCCGACGGTGATCGGGATGATCGCCATCTTGTCGTCCGACATCATCATCTTCATCGGCAGGGCGGGGCGGACACGGGCCTCCTCGCCGTCCTCGACGCCGATGAGGATCTCCTTCTCCAGCCGGCCCGGCCAGGCCACCGCGTCCTTGTCGTACACGGTGCGGAAGCGCACGCCGGCCTTGAGCTTGGCGCGCTGCCGGGGCATCTGCGCCACCGGGTCCTGGATGTAGGGCGGGCAGTCGAAGCCGCGCACCTGGTACTGGGTGCTGTCGACGAGGTGCTCCAGCCGCTGGGCGATCGCCTCGCCGCCGGTGAGCACCTCGACCGAGTGCGCCGGGTCGGTGTAGCGGGAGGCCTCGCGGAAGGCGTCCATCAGCCGGTGCATCTCGGCGCGGGCGCTGCGCAGCTCCGCCTCGCGGTGGCCGATCAGGGTGCCGATGGCAACGTCGGGGGCGACCGCGAGGTAGCGCTCGCGGTCCACCGGGGCCCGGGTGGCCATGCCCTGCTCGGCCAACCTGTCGAGGGCGTCCTGGCTCTGTTGCAGTGTCAGGTCGCACTGCCCGGCCAGCTCCTCGGCGGTGGACTGCGGCGAGACCACCAGGGCCGCGTACACCTGTCCGTCCGGCCGTCCGAGGCCGAGCGCTCCGAATGCGTCGAGCACGCCGCTCCTTCCCCCATGCGGCCAGTGGCCCCGTGGCGCAGTTCCGCCACGCGTCGAGCCGCTGTCCGGTGGCCATCCTGCGCCACAGATCCACATCATGACAAGGCGGTGCGTCGAGGTTCACACGCGGACCCCGTCGAAGAGGCGGAAGGCCTCCCCGCCGAAAGGCGGGGAGGCCTTCGAATCGAAGGTCGCTTACAGACCGACCTCGCGCATCAGCTGTCCGACCTCCGGGTTGGTCAGCCGCCGCAGCCAGCCCGACTTCTGGTCGCCGAGCGCGATCGGGCCGAAGTGGGTGCGCACCAGCTTCTCCACCGGGAAGCCGACCTCGGAGAGCATCCGGCGGACGATGTGCTTGCGGCCCTCGTGCAGGGTCACCTCGACCAGGTAGTTCTTGCCGACGTTGGAGACCACCTTGAAGGAGTCGGCGCGGGCCCAGCCGTCCTCCAGCTCCACGCCCTTGGCGAGCTGCTTGCCGAGGTCGCGCGGGATCGGGCCCTGGATGGCGGCCAGGTAGGTCTTGGTGACGCCGTACTTCGGGTGGGTGAGGCGGTGGGCCAGCTCACCGTGGTTGGTGAGCAGGATGATGCCCTCGGTCTCGGTGTCGAGGCGGCCGACGTGGAAGAGCCTGGTCTCCCGGTTGGTCACGTAGTCGCCCAGGCACTGGCGGCCGTCCGGGTCCTCCATGGTGGAGACCACGCCGGCCGGCTTGTTCAGCGCGAAGAACAGGTACGACTGGGTGGCCACGGTCAGGCCGTCGACCTTGATCTCGTCGTGGGCGGGGTCGACCCGCTTGCCCTGCTCGGTGACGCGCTTGCCGTTGACCTCGACGCGGCCCTGCTCGATGAGCTCCTCGCAGGCGCGGCGGCTGCCCATGCCGGCCCGCGCCAGCACCTTCTGCAGGCGCTCGCCCTCGGGCTCGCCGAAGGTCTTCGGGGTCTTCACGGCCGGCTTGTCGTGCCGGGCGAGCACCGCGTCCTCGATCTTGGCCTGCAGCTCGCGGGAGCGCTGCGGCTGGCGGCGCGGGTCGCCCGGGGCGCCCTGGCCCTCGCGGCGCGGCTTCGGCGCGGGGCCGGGGCGGCGCGAGGCGTAGCTGCCGCGGCCGGGGGTGGCGTTGGGGCCGCCGCCGTACTCGGGGCGGTCGTAGCGGCGCTCCTCGGGGCGCAGCGGGCGGTCCGGGTACCGGCGGTCGTCACGACGGTCGTCGCGGCGGTCGTCGCGGCGGTCGTCGCGGCGCCCGCCCTGGGAGGACGAGCCGCCCCGGCCGCCGGAGGAGCCGTACGACGAACCGCCGCGGGAGCCGCCGTACGACGAACCGCCGCCGTAGGACGACCCGCCGCGCGAGCCGCCGCCGCTCCGGCCCCCGCCCTGTCCGCCTCGTCCCTGGCCTCCCCGGCCCTGGCCGCCGCTGTTGTTCCTGCCGTTGCCACTGCTGCGCATCAAAATGTCCGTACGTCGTGTCCGTCGTGGGAGTGCGTGTCGTGCCGGCCGACCTCACCGCCCCCTCACCGATCGGACGCGGACCGTCAGGCGCTGCCGCCGTCGGTTCCGCGGGCGGCCACCACCGCCTCCGCGATCATCGTGCCCTCGAGGGACTCCGCTTCCACGTCGTCGACCTCGGGCAGGAAGGGGGCGAGCTCCGGCAGCTCGTCCAGGCCTCGCAGCCCCGTCCGTTCCAGGAAGTAGTTCGTCGTCCGATACAGGATCGCACCTGTTTCGGGCTCGGAGCCGGCCTCTTCCACCAGTCCTCGCTGTACCAGGGTACGCATCACGCCGTCACAGTTCACACCGCGTACCGCGGAGACCCTGCTGCGCGACACCGGCTGCCGGTAGGCGACCACCGCGAGCGTCTCCAGCGCGGCCTGGGTGAGCCGGGCCTGCTGGCCGTCCAGGACGAAGCGGTCGACGGCCGGTGCGCAGTCGGCGCGGGTGTAGAAGCGCCAGCCGCCGGCGACCAGGCGCAGGTCGAAGCCGCGGCCCTGGTCGGTGTACTCGGCGGCGAGCTCGCGCAGGGCGGCGCCGACGGCCGCGCGGGGGCGCTCCAGGACGGCGGCGAGGTGGGCCTCGGTGGCCGGCTCGTCCACCACCATGAGGATCGCCTCCAGGGCGGCCCGCAGCGGCACCTCGGGCTCGTCCGGCTGCTCGGGCTCGGGCTCCGGTTCCGGCTCGGGGAGCGGCAGCGGCGCCGGGTCGGGCATCGGCTCCGGTTCGGAGGTGTCCCCGGCGGGGGCCGCCGCGGGGGCGTCGGGGCTGCCGGGGGCCGCGGGCGCGGGGATGTGCGGCACCGGGTCCGCGACGATCACCTGCCCCGCGGACGCCTGCTCCTGCTCCGCAGCGGGCGCGGGCTCCGGTACGAACGTCTGCTCCGCCGGGTGCCCGGGCTCCGGCGCGTACACCGGTTCCAGCCACTCGTCGGGGCGGGCCTGGCCGGGGAGGCCGAGGGTGCGCCGGGTGGGGCGCGGCTGCTCACCGTTCACTGCGGTTCTCCGTCCTTGCCGCGACCGTCGCCGTCCTCGCCGGGCGGGCGGTCGAACTCGTCGGTCACCTCGACCCGCAGGTCGGAGTCGGCGACCCAGTGCACCAGCAGCTCCCCGAGGGCGTCCGGCTGCTCGAAGTCGAGCACCTTCTCCCGGTAGAGCTCCAGCAGCGCCAGGAAGCGGGCGACCACCACCAGCGTGTTCTCGGCGTCGTCCACCAGCCTGCCGAAGGTGGCGCTGCCGAGCGCGGCGAGCCGGTCGACGACGACCCCGGCCTGCTCGCGGACGCTGACCGGCGGGGTGTGGATGTGCTCGACGTAGACCACCGGCTTCGGCTTGGGCGCCATGGCCCGGGCGGCCAGCCGGGCGAGGCCCTCGGGGCCGACGGTGATGACCACCTCGGGCAGCAGCAGGGCGTGGTGCGGCTCCAGCCCGACCGTGCGGGGGCGCTGCTTCAGCTCGGCGGCCCAGCGCTCGGCGAACAGGGCGGCCGCCTGCTTGTAGGCGCGGTACTGCAGCAGCCTGGCGAACAGCAGGTCACGGGCCTCCAGGAGGGCGAGGTCCTCCTCGTCCTCGACCTCGGCGGCGGGCAGCAGCCGGGCCGCCTTGAGGTCGAGCAGGGTGGCCGCGACGACCAGGAACTCGGTCGCCGCGTCGAGGTCCCAGTCCGGGCCCATCGCCCGGATGTGCGCCACGAACTCGTCGGTGACCTTGGAGAGCGCGACCTCGGTGACGTCCAGGCGGTGCTTGGCGATCAGGTTGAGCAACAGGTCGAACGGGCCCTCGAAGTTGTCCAGCCGCACCAGGAAACCGCCGCGCTCCGCAGCGGCTGCGGCGTCGGGCGGCACTCCGGCGTCGGCCGGGCCGCCGGCGGGGGCCGGGGCTGCGGGGGCGGCGGCCGGCACGGGGGGCTCGGGCGCACTCGTCATGACCGGACCATCTTCACCCGGATCCGGCGCGTCCGGTGCCCCCGGCGCCCGACACGCCCGTGTCCGGCCGCAGGGCGCCGTCGGCCGGCGCGGACGGGCTGCGGGCCCGGACTGCGTCCGGCGGGCCCGTCAGGGGCCCTGGGAGCCGCTCAGCGGCCGCGCAGCCGCCGGACCAGGATGCTCGCCTCGCCGCGCTGCTCGAGGTCGGCCAGGACCACGGAGATGGCCTCCCGGACGACGCGGCCGCGGTCGACCGCGAGTCCGTGTTCGCCGCGCAGGACGAGCCGGGCGTGCTCGAGGTCCATCAGCTCCTCGGCGGAGACGTAGACCGTGATCTTCTCGTCGTGCCGTTCCCGGCCGGAGGGGCGGCGCGCGGCGCGGTTGCGCGGCCGGGGCCGGCGGGCGGCGTCGGCCTGCTCCTCGGCGGCGGCGTGCCGGCGCGCGGCCTCGGCGGCCGCCTGCTGCTGGGCGGCCTCGGCGCCGGCGGGGGCCGCTTCGCCGTCCGCCGCGGGCTGTTCGGCGGGCCGGGCGGTCTCCGGTCTGGGCGCCTCGGCCGGCCGGCCCAGCGAGGGCGACAGGGCCATCCCCCCGGTGGTCCGGAACAGCTCGTCGGCTCCCGGGAGACTCACTCGGCGGGGCGGCACCGGTCGAGCACCTCCCTGGCGAGCTGGCGGTAGGCGGCGGCGCCGACCGAGTTGGTCGCGTACGTGGTGATCGGCTCGCCGGCCACGGTGGTCTCCGGGAACCTGACGGTCCGCCCGATGACGGTGTGGAAGACGTGGTCCCCGAACGCCTCGACGACCCGGGCCAGCACCTCGCGGCTGTGCACGGTGCGGGAGTCGTACATGGTGGCGAGGATGCCGTCCAGGCGGAGCTCGGGGTTGAGCCGCTCGCAGACCTTCTCGATGGTCTCGGTGAGCAGCGCGACGCCGCGCAGGGCGAAGAACTCGCACTCCAGCGGGACGATGACGCTGTGAGCCGCCGTCAGGGCGTTGACGGTGAGCAGGCCGAGCGAGGGCTGGCAGTCGATGATGACGTAGTCGTAGTCGGGCAGCAGCGGCTTGAGGGCCCGGGCGAGTGCGGACTCGCGGGCGACCTCGCTGACCAGCTGCACCTCGGCGGCCGACAGGTCGATGTTGGAGGGCAGCAGGTCCATGCCGGGGACGGCGGTCTTCAGCAACACCTCATCGGCCGTCAGGCCCCGCTCCATGAGCAGGTTGTAGACGGTGACGTCGAGCTCCATCGGGTTCACCCCGAGGCCGACGGAGAGGGCGCCCTGCGGGTCGAAGTCCACCAGCAGCACCCGGCGGCCGTACTCGGCCAGCGCGGCACCCAGGTTGATGGTCGACGTGGTCTTGCCGACGCCGCCCTTCTGGTTGCACATGGCGATGATCTGCGCGGGGCCGTGCTCGGCCACCGGCGCGGGGATCGGGAAGTACGGCAGCGGACGGCCGGTGGGGCCGACCCGCTCGCGGCGCTGCCGGGCGGCGTCGGGGGCCAGGGTGGCGGCGTACTCCGGGTCCGGCTCGTACTCGGCGTCCGGGTCGTCGTAGGGGCCGTACGCGAGGTCGGCGTAGGCCAGGCCGTACGCGCCGAGCTCGGCGTCGAAGTCCGCGCCCGCCACGGCGCTGCTCTGGCGGGCCTCGAAGGTGCGGACCGCGACCGAGCCGACCTCCGCCGTGCCCACCGTCGCCTGCCGCGCGTACTCGTCGTTCGGCTGTCCGGTGGCGAGCTCCGCCAGTCCTGGCTGACCACCCCCGGGAGCAAATGTCGACTCATTCACAAGTCGTCTTACCTCCTTGGGCTTCCAGGACTCTATGTCGATACGTCAGCGTGGCAGCTTGCCGACGGTTTGCGACTCTAGGCCGTTCCAGGCGTTCGCAGCAACACAATCCACGGTAGTGGGCATGATGTGTCGGCTCCCGGACCGCGTGCTGTCAAGGCTTGCGAGGGCCCGGAACCCTCACGATTCCGGGGCGGTCGCGCTCCGCGGCGGCGTCACCCGGGGTGACCGGGTCCGTAGGGCGGGTGACATGTCGCACATGAATTGACATCAGTTGTCCACCAGCTGGTCACCCGTCCGCGGGGCCCACCGCCCCCGACCTGCGGGGTCCGCCCCGCGGGGTCCGCCGCGGGCCGCCTGCGCGCGGGCATGCCGAAGCCCCCGGCCCGAGGGGAGAGGGTCGGGGGCGTTCGGCGACTGCCGGAGCGTCAGGCGAGGACGCTGTCCAGGGACACGGCCTCCAGGTCGAAGGCGTCGGCGACGGCCTTGTAGGTGATCTGGCCCTCGTGCACGTTCAGGCCCTTGGCCAGGGCCGCGTCACGACGCAGCGCCTCCTTCCAACCGCGGTTGGCCAGCTCGACGATGTACGGCAGCGTCGCGTTGGTCAGCGCGTAGGTGGAGGTGTTCGGGACGGCGCCCGGCATGTTGGCCACGCAGTAGAAGACCGAGTTGTGGACCTGGAAGGTCGGCTCGGCGTGCGTGGTCGGACGGGAGTCCTCGAAGCAGCCGCCCTGGTCGATGGCGATGTCGACGAGCACGGAGCCCGGCTTCATGCGGGAGACCAGCTCGTTGGTGACGAGCTTCGGGGCCTTGGCGCCCGGGATCAGCACGGCGCCGATCACCAGGTCGGCCTCGAGGACGGCCTTCTCCAGCTCGAAGGAGTTGGAGGCGATGGCCTTCACCTTGGTGCCGAAGATGCGGTCGGCCTCGCGCAGCTTGTTGATGTCGCGGTCGAGGAGGGTGACCTCGTAGCCCATGCCGATGGCGATGGTCGCCGCGTGCCAGCCGGAGACGCCGCCGCCGATGACGACGCACTTGGCCGGGTGGGTGCCGGGGACGCCGCCGGGGAGCACGCCGCGGCCGCCGGCCGGGCGCATCAGGTGGTAGGAGCCGACCTGCGGGGCCAGCCGGCCCGCGACCTCGGACATCGGGGCGAGCAGGGGGAGGGCGCCGTTGGCGAGCTGCACGGTCTCGTAGGCGATCGCGGTGGTGCCGGAGGCCACCAGGGCCTCGGTGCCGGCGCGGTCGGCCGCCAGGTGCAGGTAGGTGAAGAGGGTCTGGCCCTTGCGGAGGCGGTGGTACTCCTCGGCGATGGGCTCCTTGACCTTCAGCAGGAGGTCCGCGGTCGCCCACACCTCGTCTGCCGTGGGGAGGATGGTGGCGCCGGCGGCCACGTACTCCTCGTTGGGGATCGAGGAGCCGACACCGGCGTTGTCCTCGATGAAGACCTCGTGTCCGTTGCGGACCAGCTCATGCACGCCGGCGGGCGTGATGGCCACGCGGTACTCGTGGTTCTTGACCTCGCGGGGGATGCCGACCTTCACGGCTAAACACGTCCCTCTTGCCTGGGGGTCCCGGCCGGGGGAAGACCGGCGGGCGGCGCGCACGGGGAAGTCCTCCGGAGCACACCGGGGCACGTATCGCTGCGCGACTGGTGTCGAGTGTAATGAAGCCCAGCGCTTCCGTCAGCCTTCCAAAGTGAATAAATAAGCTGGACTCATTGGCAGGTTCGTAGGCTTGCACCTCGTTCCCGCGACCAAAGGCCAACGACTGCCGCATATCAGACACTACTCCGCAATGGGGTGATTCCACTCCCCTGCGAGCTGCTGCTGGAGGCGCTCCAGGGCCCCGCCGACCAGTGCCGCACCGCGCTCGTCGCCGAGCCGCCGGAGCATCCCGAGCGCCGCCCGGTACTCGCGCAGCGCCTCCTCGAAGCGGCGCTGCGCGGTGTGCGCCTCGGCCACCCGGGCGAGCAGCCGGGCCTCGGCCGCGGCGTCGCCGGACTGCTGGCGCAGGGCCAGCGCGCGGCCGTACGAATCTCCGGCGCGCACTGCGTCCCCGAGCGCCCGGTAGCACCCGGCCGCGCTCTCCAGCGCGCGGGCGCAGCCCGCCTCGTCGCCCGCCGTCCGGGCCCGGTCGAGGGCTGCCCGGTACCGCTCCACGGCCTGCTCCCAGCGTCCGGCGGCGGCCTGCAGGTCGCCCAGGTTCAGCAGTGCGGCCGCGGCACGCCGGGCCGCGCCGCCGCGTTCGGCGACCTCCAGCACGAGTTCGTGCAGCCGGTGCAGGTCGGCGGGCGCGGTGCCGGGCGCCAGCGGCAGGGCGCGCAGCAGGGCGGTCACCAGCCGGCCGGCCGAGCCGTCCAGATCGCCCTGGCCGATGGCGTCGCCGACGGCGGTGAGCAGCTGGTCGCGCTCCTCGTCCAGCCAGCGGGCGGCCTGGGCGGCGGTGCGCAGCCGCAGCGGGCCCGGCAGCGGGTCGGGCGCGGGGCCGGCGCCGGGCGCCAGCAGGGCCTGTGCGGAGTCGACCAGGCGGACGAGCCGCTCCAGCAGGCGGGCGCGGCCGAGTTCGGTCTCCGAGGGGCGGTCCGCCTCGTCGCGGAGTTCGACCAGACGGGGGTACAGCCAGCCGGGCACCCGGTAGCGGGCGGTGCCGTCGTCGGCCGGGACCTCGACGGACAGCAGTTCCCGCTCGGCGAGGTCGGCGAGCAGGCCCGCCGCCTCCGGGGCCGGGCAACCCACCAGGGCGGAGGCGGTGCGCAGGTCGGCGAGCTGCGCGGGGGCCAGGGTGAGCATGCGCAGCATCCGGGACTGCGCGGGGCTCAGCGTGCGGTAGAGGAGTTCGAAGGCGCCGCCCAGCGGGTCGCCCTCCGGCACCGGGACGGGGGCGTCGTCCGCCTGCGGGGGGCGGGCCTCCGCGACCGGGGCCTCCTTCCCCCCGGTACGGCGCCGGGCGGGCCGGTCGGCGCGGGCCGGCCGCTCCGCAGGAGCGTCCTGGGCGGTGCCGGCGGAGGGGCGGCCGGTGGCGGCGGTGAGTTCGGCGGCCGCGTCGGTGACGGCCGCCCTGGCGTTGGCGCGCAACCGGACGGCGGTGAGCCGCAGGGCCGCCGGGCGGCAGGCGCAGGCCTCGGCGAGGTCGGCGGCGCCGACCGGGTCGCAGCTGATCCGCGTGCCGCCGACCAGGTCGCCGAGGAGGGTCACGGCGGAGGCCTGGTCGAGCCCGCCGAGGATGACCGGGTCGACGTCCTCGATGCCGGCGAGCGGCCCGGCGGTGACGGCGAGCAGCAGGGTGCCGGGGCCGGCCCCCAGCAGGGGCCGCAGCTGGGCCGCGTCCCGGACGTCGTCGAGCAGCAGCAGCACGCTGCGGTCGGCGAGGGCCTCGCGCAGTGCGGTGCAGGCCGGGTCCTCGGCGTCCGGTGCGGCGGGCGGCAGCAGGCCGGGCGGGACGGCGTCGAGCTGTTCCAGCAGCCGGCGGGCGGTGCGGCCCGGCGGGACGCGGGTGCCGTCCGGCGCGGAGAGCCGGGCATGGAGGACGCCGTCCGGGTACTGGCCGGCGACCGAACGGGCGTACCGGAGGGCGAGGGCCGTCCGGCCGGAGCCGGGGCGGCCGGCGAGGACGACCAGTCGGGCGGTGGTGGTGCCGGTGGTGCGGGCCGCGGCGGCGAGGGCGGCGAGTTCGGTGCGGCGCCCGGCGAAGGCGGCCGGGCCGGCGGGCAGGCGGCCTTCCGCGGGGCCGGCCGTGCCGGGGCCGGCCGACCGCTCGTCGATGGTCGCCGTCTTCCTCGCCACCCGTGCCCCACTCCCGTCGGTCGCCCCGCACCGGGGCCGGTGCAGGCCCCTGCGCGAAGCGTAGTTCCGCCACCGGCCCCCGCCGAGAGACACCCGCCCCACCCGCCCCGGATCACCCCCGCGGGCCAACCCTCCGGGACGCGGGGAACTGCGCAATCCGGGAGCGGGCCACCGTACGAACCAGGGGCCGGCCCCCGTCGGCCGCGAGCAGTTCCCCGCGCCCCTGGGGGTTGACCCGTCCCGGGTGGTTCCTAGTCCTGGCGGAAGGGGCGGGCGGGCCAGGGGGAGTCGGCGGGGCGGAGGGCGTCCAGGCCGGGGCCGGTGAGGGCGGCGTGGAGGGCGAGGGTGCCGGTGATCAGGGTGGGGTTGTGGAGTTCACCGGCGAGGACCAGGCGGATGAGCTCCTCCAGCGGCACCCGGGCGGTCTCGATCTCCAGCTCCTCGCCGTGGGCGGCGTAGCGGTCCCCCTCGGCCTCGGAGAGGTCGGTGGCGAGGAAGAGGCGCAGGGCCTCGTCGGTGCCGCCGGGCGAGGTGTAGAAGTCGACGAGCACCCGCCACTCGCCGGCCTTGCAGTGCGCCTCCTCGAAGAGTTCCCGCTGGGCGGCGTGCAGCGGGTTCTCGCCGGGCACGTCCAGCAGGCCCGCGGGCAGCTCCCACAGCCGCTGGCGGACCGGGTGGCGGTACTGCCGCAGGATCAGGACGCGCTGCCGGTCGTCGACGGCCAGGACGGAGACCGAGCCGGGGTGGGTCTGGTAGTCGCGGCGGGCCCAGGTGCCGTCCGGCATCTGCACCTCCTCGGTGCGGACCCCGGTGACCCGGCCCTTGAAGGGCGTCTCGCCCGCGCGGACGGGCCACTGCTCGGCGGCGTCCCTGATCTGCTGCTGAAAGTCCATCGCACTCCCCTTTTCGTCAGTATGACACAATCTAACCCGGCGCACCCTCAGCCTGCGGCCACATTCATCCGCGAACAGCCGGACGGCGGCCGTGCGGGGGAATCCGCACGACCGCCGTCCGGTCACCGGGAGGACACCGGGGGTGTCCGCCGCGTCACTGCGCCCCGGTCTTGATCTTGATGGCCGCGGCGACCAGGCCCGCGAACAGCGGGTGCGGGCGGGTCGGGCGGGACTTCAGCTCCGGGTGCGCCTGGGTGGCGACCAGGTAGGGGTGCACCTCGCGCGGGTACTCGACGTACTCGACGAGGTCGCCCTTCGGGGAGAGGCCGGAGAACTGCAGGCCGGTCTTCTCGAGGTCGGCGCGGTAGGCGTTGTTGACCTCGTAGCGGTGGCGGTGGCGCTCCTCGACGTACTGCTCGCCGCCGTAGACCTCGCGGACGATCGAGCCCTCGGCGAGCTTCGCCGGGTAGAGGCCCAGGCGCATGGTGCCGCCCAGGTCGCCCTTGCCGTCGACGATGGCGAGCTGCTCGGCCATGGTCGAGATGACCGGGTACTTGGCGGCCGCGTCGAACTCGGTCGAGTTCGCCTCGGGCAGGCCGGCCAGGTTCCGGGCGGCCTCGATCACGACGCACTGCAGGCCCAGGCACAGGCCCAGCAGCGGGATCCCGTTCTCGCGGCCGTAGGTGATGGCGGCGACCTTGCCGTCCACGCCGCGGTCGCCGAAGCCGCCGGGGATGCAGATCGCGTCCACGTCGCCCAGGTGCTCCTGCGCGCCCTCCGGCGTCAGGCAGTCGTCCGAGGTGACCCACTTGATCTCGACGCGGGCGTTGTTGGCGAAGCCGCCGGCGCGCAGCGCCTCGGTCACCGACAGGTAGGCGTCGGGCAGGTCGATGTACTTGCCGACCAGGGCGACCTTGACGATGTGCTGCGGCTCGTGGACGCGGCGCAGCAGGTCGTCCCAGGTGGTCCAGTCGACGTCGCGGAACGGCAGGTCGAGGCGGCGCACCACGTAGGCGTCCAGGCCCTCGCCGTGCAGCACCTTCGGGATGTCGTAGATCGACTTGGCGTCGATGGCCGCGACCACGGCCTCCTCGTCGACGTCGCACATCAGCGAGATCTTGCGCTTGATGGCCTGCGGGACCTCGCGGTCGGCGCGCAGCACGATCGCGTCGGGCTGGATGCCGATGTTGCGCAGTGCGGCGACGGAGTGCTGGGTCGGCTTGGTCTTCAGCTCGCCCGAGGGGCCGATGTACGGCAGCAGGGAGACGTGCACGAAGAAGACGTTGTCCCGGCCGACCTCGTGGCGGACCTGGCGGACGGCCTCCAGGAACGGCAGCGACTCGATGTCGCCGACGGTGCCGCCGACCTCGGTGATGACGACGTCGACGTCCTCGGTCGCCATCCGGCGGATCCGGGACTTGATCTCGTTGGTGATGTGCGGGATGACCTGGACGGTGTCGCCCAGGTACTCGCCGCGGCGCTCCTTGGCGATGACCGTCGAGTACACCTGGCCGGTGGTGACGTTCGCCGAGCCGTGCAGGTTGGTGTCCAGGAACCGCTCGTAGTGGCCGATGTCGAGGTCGGTCTCGGCGCCGTCGTCGGTGACGAAGACCTCACCGTGCTGGAACGGGTTCATGGTGCCCGGGTCCACGTTGAGGTACGGGTCGAGCTTCTGCATCGTCACGCGCAGGCCGCGCGCCTTGAGCAGCGCGCCGAGGCTGGAGGCGGTGAGGCCCTTGCCGAGCGAGGAAGCGACACCCCCGGTGACGAAGAGGTGCTTGGTCGTCACGGCGCGGCCGGCGGCCGACTTACCGGAATGGGGCTGTGCCAAGAGGGGGCTCCCGTGGGTCGCGGTGTCGAGGGTGACTCCCGGTGGCCGGACCTCCCGCTCGTCCGCGCGCCGACGCATCTGCACGCCGGGGCTCCGGCGGGGTCGTCGAATCGGCGGATCGGGGGTGGCCCTCAGCTGTGTGCTGCCCACCAGTCCACGGGATACCAGGGTATCAGCGCACCGGGCGGGACGCGGTCCGGGCCGGTGCGGCGCGCCTGCGCGGAGCCCTGCGGCCGCGGTGGAAGGATCAGCTCCGGATGGCTCGGACGGATCACCGGTGACCACCCGGGCGGGCCAGCCCTCCTGGTCAGTTCGGTGCGAGTACGCCGAAGAGCCACCCCTGCGCGTGCCTCCGGGCCTGCTCCGGACGTATTCTTCTCGGACGCATCGCCGACAACAGAGCACGCGGAGGGCGAGGAGGGGTCCGGTCGACTCCGCTCGGTCCCGGTGCGCGACCCGGAGGCCCCCCGTCCCACCCGGCGCCCGGCCCACGGCCAGGGGCCCATCGGCCCCGTCCGGGCACTCAACGAGCCTCCCGCCACCCCAAACGGACCTCGCGAGTGCCCCGGCCCAGGCCCTCCGGCGGGCGGCTCCGGCCCCGCCGTGCCCGCCGTCGACGCAGCCACATCGCGAACTGGAGACCCACGTGGCCGGCCGTATCGAGGACTACGCACTCATCGGGGACATGCAGACCGCCGCCCTGGTCAGCAGGGACGGGGCGGTCGACTGGCTGTGCCTGCCCCGCTTCGACTCGCCGGCCGTCTTCGCCGGCCTGCTGGGCACCGACGAGCACGGCTTCTGGCGGATCGGGCCCGCCGAGGCGGTGGAGGGCGCACCGGCCCCCGCCGAGCACCTGGACCACACCTTCCACGCCGACCACTCGGTCGCCGCCGGCCAGGACACCGGGGAGCTGCGGCTCCCGCCGGCCACCGCCGCCGCCCCCGCGCTGCCGGCCGACCGCCGCACCTACCGCGGCGACTCGCTGATCCTCGAGCAGGAGTGGGACACCCAGGGCGGCACCGTCCGGGTGATCGACTTCATGCCGCCCCGCCACCTGCTCGGCACCCCGGACGTCCCCCAGATGGTCCGCATCGTCGAGGGCGTCGCCGGCCGCGTCCGGATGCGCTCCGCGGTGCGGATGCGCTTCAGCTACGGCAAGGTCGTGCCCTGGGTCCACCGGATGGAGCAGCCCGACGGCGGCCACCGCACCGTCGCCGTCGCCGGCCCCGACTCGGTCTGGCTGGACGGCGAGGCCGAGACGTACGGCCGCGACCTCACCACCTACGCCGACTTCACCGTCGCCGCCGGCGAGCGGATCGCCTTCGCGCTCACCTGGCAGGCCTCGCACCTGCCCGGGCCGACCCCGCCCGACCCGGAGGGTGCGCTGGAGGCCACCGAGCGGTTCTGGCGGGAGTGGGTCGGCCACTGCACCCACCAGGGCCCCTACCGGGAGGCCGTGGTCCGCTCCCTGATCACCCTCAAGGCGCTCACCTACGCCCCCACCGGCGGCATCGTCGCCGCCCCCACCACCTCGCTGCCCGAGGACATCGGCGGCGAACGCAACTGGGACTACCGCTACACCTGGCTGCGCGACGCCGCCATCACCCTCTCCTCGCTGCTGCGCACCGGCTACCGCGAGGAGGCCCGCGCCTGGCGCGAGTGGCTGCTGCGCGCCGTCGCCGGCGACCCGGAGAACCTGCAGATCATGTACGGCATCGCCGGCGAGCGCGAGCTCACCGAGTCCACCCTGGACTGGCTGCCCGGCTACGAGGGCTCACTGCCCGTCCGGGTCGGCAACGGCGCCGCCGGCCAGCTGCAGCTCGACGTCTACGGCGAGGTCGTCGAGGCCCTGCACCTGGCCCACATGACCGGCCTGGTCCGCAACGACCACGCCCACCAGCTGCAGCTCAAGCTCATCAGCTACCTGGAGAAGCACTGGCGCGAGCCGGACGAGGGCATCTGGGAGGTCCGCGGGCCGCGCCGGCACTTCGTGCACTCCAAGGTGATGGCCTGGGTCGCCGTCGACCGCACCATCCGGCTGCTGGAGGACACCGGCACCGAGGGCCCGCTGGAGCGGTGGAAGGCGCTGCGCGAGGAGATCCACGCCGACGTCTGCGAGAGGGGCTACGACGAGGAGCGCAACACCTTCACCCAGTACTACGGCGGCCGCGAGCTCGACGCCTCCCTGCTGCTCATCCCGCAGGTCGGCTTCCTCCCCGCCGACGACAAGCGGGTGATCGGCACCATCGAGGCCATCCAGCGCGAGCTGTCCACCGAGGACGGCTTCGTGCTCCGCTACCCGACCCACGACGCCGAGGGCGCCAACGTCGACGGCCTCTCCGGCCACGAGGGCGCCTTCCTCGCCTGCTCCTTCTGGCTGGCCGACGACCTGGCGATGATCGGCCGGGTCTCCGAGGCCCGCGAACTGTTCGACCGGCTGCTCGCGCTGCGCAACGACGTCGGCCTGCTCGCCGAGGAGTGGGACCCGCGCGCCAAGCGCCAGGTCGGGAACTTCCCGCAGGCGTTCAGCCACGTGCCACTGATCGACACCGCGCTGCGCCTCACCGCCTGCGGCGGCGCGTACGGCGCCGGCCAGCCGGAGCAGCACCGGCTCTGAGACGCCCGACGGCGGAGCCGCCGCGGCCCGGTGCCGCGGCGGCTCCGCCGTCGTGTCCTGCTCGCGGTCGAACGTCAGCCGCGCTGGACGAGCTCGTCGTAGGTGGACAGCACCTGGGCGACCGTGGCCGCCTCGTCAGGCCAGGTCAGCTGCTGCTGGCGGCCGGCCTCGGCCAGCGCGGCGGCCCGCTCCGGGTCGGTCAGCAGCGACCGGACGGCCCCGGCGAGGGCCGCGGCGTCGCCGTACGGGACCAGCACGGCCGCGTCGCCGACCAGCTCGGGGATGCCGCCGACCGCGGTGGACACCACCGGCACGCCCGCCCGCATCGCCTCCTGCACCACCAGGGAGCGGGCCTCCCAGCGGCTGCAGACCACCACCGCGTCGGCGGCGGCCAGCAGGTCGGGCACGTCGGTGCGGTAGCCGGTCAGCTTCACCGGCAGGCCGTCGGCGGCCACCCGCTCGCGCAGCACCGGGCCGTCCGGGCCGTCACCGGCGATCACCACCAGCGGCTCGAGGTCGCCGAGCCGGGCGGAGGCGTCCAGCAGCAGGCCGAAGGACTTCTGCGGCACCAGCCGGCCGATGGCGAGCACCACGGGCCGCTCGGGCTCGTCCTTGCCGCCGAACAGCGCGGCCCGGGCCGCGTCCCGGTCGAGGGTCGCCGGCGGCAGCGGCGGGGCCGCGATCGGGCCGAGCCGGGCGTCGGTGGCACCGAGCTCGCGAGCCCGGGCCACCAGGTCGGAGGAGGCGCCGAGCACCAGGTCGGCGGCGCGGGCCACCCGCCGCTCCATCAGCCGCTGCAGGCGGCGGTCCAGGCCGGTGGCCAGCATGGCGTGGTGCGAGGTCACCACCAGCGGGGTCTCCGGGCGCAGCCCGGGGAAGCGGCCGGCGGTGCGCAGCGCGAGGTCGGCGAGCAGGCCGGCCCGCAGGCCATGCGCGTGCACCACGTCGGCGCCGGTGAAGGCGCGGCGCAGTTCGCCGATCGCGGCGGCGTCGCTGCGGGCACCGGCGGTCGGGGTGATGTCCACGGGGTGGAACCGGGCGCCGGTGCGGGAGAATCCGAAACGGGTGTCCGCGCTCTCCGGGGCGCAGACCGTGACGGTCACCCCGTGTGCGACCAACCCCTGGGCGAGCGAGCGCACATGGGCGCCGATGCCCCCGGTGCCGGCCGACAGGACGAGCACCACGCGCAGCTGGCCCGGTTCTTCCTGGGCCGCTGCAGCGCCCCTTGCGGCGGAATGGTCCACGTCGTCTCGCTCCGACTCGTTCAGGTGACGAGCACCGTTGCCGAACCCCCTGCCCCGGCCCGGTCGGCCGACAGCTGTCCCCGCCCGCCGGTGGGCGGGGAAGGGCGGGTCCCGCGGACGGTCCTCGGGACTGGAAAGCCATTGTCCAGCCGCCACCATGCCAGGTCGGGCCGGGTCTTGGACAGTCGGCGCCGTGTGCTGGCGCGTCGGGGCCGCTCCCCGGGAGGGGGGAGCGGCCCGCGGGTGGCCTACCGTCAGCGGCCGCGCGGCGCGCGGGCCGCGGCGAGCAGCTCCTCGGCGTGCGCCCGGCCGAGCTCGGAGTCCTCCAGGCCGGCGAGCATCCGGGAGAGCTCGCGGACCCGCTCCTCGTCGGTCAGCGCCTTGACGCCGCTTCGGGTGACGGTGCCGTCGTTGGTCTTCTCCACCACCAGGTGCCGGTCGGCGAACGCGGCGACCTGCGGCAGATGGGTGACCACCACGACCTGTGCGGACTCGGCGAGCTTGGCGAGGCGGCGGCCGATCTCCACCGCGGCCTTGCCGCCGACGCCGGCGTCGACCTCGTCGAAGAGGTAGGTGGGCACCGGGTCGGCGCCCGCGAACACCACCTCGACCGCGAGCATCACCCGGGACAGCTCACCGCCCGAGGCGCCCTTGGCGATCGGCCGCGGCTGCGCACCGGGGTGCGGGGCGAGCAGCACCTCGACCTCGTCCACGCCGTGCGCGCCGTACGCGACGGTGCGCTCGCCGACCTCGATGCCGGACGGGTCGTCGACCTGGGTGATGGAGAAGCTCACCCGGGCGTGCGGCATGGCGAGTTCGGCGAGTTCGGCGGAGACGGCGGCGGCGAAGCGGTCGGCGGCGGCGTGCCGGGCGGCCGACACCTCGGCCGCGAGCTCCGCCAACTCGGCCCGCAGCTCGGTCTCCTGGGCGCCGAGCTCGTCGATCCGCTCGTCGTCGCCGTCGAGTTCGGCGAGCCGCAGCGCGCCGGCCCCGGCCCACTCCAGCACCTCGGCGAGGGTGCCCTCCGGGCCCGCGTACTTGCGCAGCAGATGCGCGAGGACGGCCCGGCGGTCCTCCACCGCGGCGAGCCGGACGGGGTCGGCGTCCAGGTCGTCCGCGTAGCCGGCGAGGTCGCCGGCGACGTCGGCCAGCAGGTAGCCGACCTCGTTGAGGCGGTCGGCGAGGGCGGCGAGCCGCTCGTCGTGGTGGCGGACGGCGTCCAGGGCACGGCGGGCCTGGGCGACCAGGGTGCCCGCGTCGACCGCGTCCGGATCGGCCGGGTCGCCGGCCAGGGCGGCGTGCGCCAGCGTGGCCGCCGAGGAGAGCGCGTCGGCGTGGCCGAGCCGCTCGGCCTCGGCGGAGAGCTCGACGTCCTCGCCGGCGACCGGTTCGGCGGCGGCGACCTCCTCCAGGCCGAAGCGCAGCAGGTCGGCCTCCTGGGCGCGCTCGCGGGCCCGGGTGGTCAACTCCTCCAGGGTGGCCGACACCTCGCGCAACCGCCGGTAGACCTCGCGGTAGCGGGCCAGCGGCTCGGCGACGGCCTCGCCCGCGTACCGGTCGAGCGCGCCGCGCTGCCGGGAGGGGCGCAGCAGGCGCTGCTGGTCGGTCTGGCCGTGCACGGCGACCAGGTCCTCGCCGAGTTCGGCCAGCAGGCCCACCGGTACGGCACGGCCGCCGACGTGGGCGCGCGAGCGGCCCTCGGCGGAGACCGTGCGGCTGATGAGCAGTTCGCCGTCGTCCAGTTCGGCGCCCGCCTCGACGGCGCGGGCCACCACCGGGGAGCCCTCGGGCAGGCTGAGCCGGCCCTCGACCACGGCCCGGTCCGAGCCGTTGCGCACCAGCGCCGGGTCGGCGCGCCCGCCGAGCAGCAGGCCGAGGCTGGTCACCACCATGGTCTTGCCCGCGCCGGTCTCGCCCGTCACGGCCGTGAACCCCGGTGCCAGTTCGACCACGGCGTCATCGATGACGCCCAGATCCCGTATCCGCATCTCGTCCAACACGGTGACGACCTTACGAGGTCCCACCGTCGATGCGCGACGAGCCCGGCCCCCACGGCCACAAGTTCATCCCTTCCGGGCTGATTGTCGCCCGCTCGCCTCCGGGCCCTCCGAACCCGGCGCCGACGGTCGTCGCTCCGTCGCTGCGCTCCCTCCCTCCTCCCTTTCGGCACCGGCGGGCCCTTCGGCTCGGGGCGGGGGCGCCCGTCACGGTCGGGCCGCGGGCCCTTCGGGGACGGTGCACCAGCGCAGGAAGAACTGGGCGAGCGGGCCGATGGCCAGTGCGTAGGCGATCGTGCCGGCGCCGAAAGTGCCGCCGAGGAGGATGCCGGCGGTGAGGACGGTCAGCTCGATGCCGGTGCGGATCAGCCGCAGCGAGCGGCCGGTGCGCCGGTGCAGGCCGGTCATCAGGCCGTCGCGGGGGCCGGGCCCGAGCCGGGCGCCGATGTAGAGGCCGGTGGCGAGGCCGTTGAGGACGATGCCGAAGGCCAGCAGCGCGATCCTGGCGGGCAGGGCACCGGGGCCGTCGACCAGCCGCAGGGTGACGTCCATGGCGGCGCCGAGCACCAGCACGTTGCCGACGGTGCCGACGCCCGGCCTCTGCCGCAGCGGCACCCACAACAGCAGGACGCAGGCGCCGACCACGGTGACCCAGGTGCCCACGCTGAGGCCGAAGTGGCGGGCGAGGCCCTGGTGGAAGACGTCCCACGGGTTGCCGCCGAGGGAGGCCCGCAGCATCAGCCCCATGCTCACGCCGTACAGCACCAGGCCGGTCGCCAGCTGGGTGAGGCGGCGGCCGAGCCGGGCCCGGGTGCGGGCGGGCGGCGGGGCGGTGGGGGCGGCGGTCGTGGCGGCCATCGGGACTCCCTTGCGGTGATGCGCGGACTGGCGCCATCATGGGCGGTCCGCAGGGCCGCATCCAGGTCCAATTCGAATCAGGTGGACTGGTAATCCGATGTCCGAGTGGCACACCACGATCACCCCGCCCGCCTTCGCCCGCCTGCTGCGGTCCGCCCGGCTCCCGGCGGACCCGGGCCGCCGCTCGGCCTACCGCACCCTCGCCGGGCAGGTCCGCGCCCTGGTCGCCGACGGCCGCCTCCCGGTGGGCACCCGGCTGCCCGCCGAACGCGAACTCGCCGCCGAACTCGCCCTCAGCCGCACCACCGTCGCCACCGCCTACGAGGCCCTGCGCGCCGACGGCTACCTGCGCAGCCGCCGCGGCGCCGGTAGCTGGACGGTCCTCCCCGAGGGCACCCGGCCGCCCGCCGACGCCCTGCAGCCCGTGCCGCCGGACGAACGCGACAGCATCATCGACCTCGGCGTGGCCGCGCTGCCCGCACCGCAGCCCTACCTCGGCCGGGCCGCCGCCCGCGCCCTGGAACAGCTGCCCGCGTACGCCGCCGGACACGGCCACTACCCCACCGGCGTGCCCGTCCTGCGCGAGGCGGTCGCCCGCCGCTTCACCGCCCGCGGCCTGCCCACCACCCCCGACCAGATCCTCGTCACCACCGGCGCCATGGGAGCCCTGCACATCGCCCAGCGCGCCCTGCTGACCCGCGGCGACCGGGTCGCCGTGGAGGCCCCCAGCTACGCGCACACCCTGCAGCTGCTGCGCCGCGGCGGCGCCCGCCTGGTGCCCGTGCCGTTCGCCGACCGGGCCGGCCGCGGCACCGTACCGCAGTGGAACCTCGGCGAATGGCGGCGCGCCCTGCGCGAGGCCGCGCCCAGGGCCGCCTACGTCGTACCGGACTTCCACAACCCGACGGGCGCCCTCGTCCCCGAGGAGCAGCGCCGCGCCCTGCTCGCAGCCGCCCGCGCCGCCGACACCGTGCTGCTGGTCGACGAGACCACCGCCGAACTCGGCTGGGGCGTCGACGACTCGGCCCTGCCCCGGCCCACCGCCGCACTCGACCGCGCCGCCAAGGTGCTGACCGTCGGCTCGGCCGGCAAGCTCCTCTGGGGCGGTCTGCGGATCGGCTGGCTGCGCGCCGCGCCCGCCCTGGTCCGCCAGTTGGCCGCCGACCGGGTCTTCAGCGACGTCGGCACCGCCGTCCTCGACCAGCTGATCGCCGCCGAGATGCTCACCGAGGAGCTGGACGCCGTCCGCGCCCACCAGCTAGACCGGCTGCGGACCAGCGCCGAGGCACTCGCCGCCGAACTCCGGCAGCGGCTCCCCCACTGGGAGTTCACCCTGCCGCCGGGCGGACTCGCACTGTGGCTGTCCACCGCCGGCACCTCCGGGACGGCCCTCGCCCGGGCCGGCGAACGGGTCAGCGTACGGCTCGCCGCCGGCGCCCGGTTCGGCGTGGACGGCGCGTTCGAGGACTACCTGCGCATCCCCCTCACCGTGCCGCCCGCCGCCGCCCCGGCCGCCGTCGAACGCCTCGCGGAGGCCGCCGACCGGGCCGGCCGCACCGTCCGGACCAACGGCGGCGACACCCAGCCGCTCGCCGTCTGACCCGTCGTCGCCTGACCCGTCGTCGGCCGACCGATCGTCAACCAGCTCGCGGGCACGTACGGTTACGGGCGGTCAGTGGTGGTTTCCCGCCCGGCCGCGCCAACCCGTCACCGGCAGCGCGAACTTGGCCACCAGCCGGTCGGTGAACGGCGCCCGGTGCAGCCGGGCGAGCCGCACCGGCGTCTTCCCCTTGCGCACCTCCACCCGCGCCCCGGCCGGGAGTTCGACCGAACGCCGGCCGTCCAGCCACAGCACCCCGTGCGGGGTCTTCGGCTGCACCTCCACCGCCAGCACCGACTCCGGCGAGGTCACCAGCGGACGCGCGAACAGCGCATGCGCACTGATCGGCACCATCAGCAGCGCCGCGACCTCCGGCCACACCACCGGGCCGCCGCCGGAGAACGCGTACGCGGTCGACCCGGTGGGCGTCGCACACACCACCCCGTCGCAGCCGAAGTTGGACACCGGCCGGCCGTCGACCTCTGTCACAACCTCCAGCATCCGCTCGCGCGCCGCCTTCTCGATCGACGCCTCGTTCAGTGCCCAGTCCTCGTGCACCACATCGCCGTTGGTGCGCACCAGGACGTCGATCGTCATCCGCTCCTCGACCTCGTAGTCCGCGTCGACCACCCGCTCGACCACGACCGCCAGGTCGTCCCGCTCCGCCTCGGCCAGGAAGCCGACCCGCCCCAGGTTGATCCCGAGCATCGGCAGCCCCGACTCGCGGGCGAGCTCCGCCCCGCGCAGCAGCGTGCCGTCCCCGCCCGCGACCAGGATCAGCTCGCAGCCGTCCGCGGCACCGTGCCCGCCGGGCACCCGCTCGACCCCCTCCGGCAGGTCGAGGCCGACCGCCTCGGACGCCAGCAGCCGGATTCTGATCCCCGCCTTCAGCAGGCCGTGCACCAGCCCTTCCACGCTGCGCAGCGCCGCCTCGCGGCCGGTGTGCGCAATCAGGAAGACCGTACGTTCCTCGCTCATGCCCGCTGCCCTCTCCCTCAACGCCTGCCGGATCGTCGTCGACCCGAACGGCCGCCACCACGCTGCGGTGGCGGCAGGACGTCCGCCAAGCACCCTATCGGGGGCCCTCGGCGACGGCCCGGTCCGCCTCTGACGGGTCCAGCTGCGGCGCGTCCCGGCGCAGCCACAGGAAGTACTCCACATTGCCGGACGGCCCCGGCAGCGGGCTCGCGGTGACCGCCCGCACACCCAGCCCGAGCTGCCACGCCTGCCCCGCGACCTGACGGATAGTCTCCGCCCGCAGCTCCGGACTGCGCACCACACCGCCGCTGCCGAGCCGGTCCTTGCCGATCTCGAACTGCGGCTTGACCATCATCACGAGGTCCGCGTCCGGCGCACAGCAGCCCGCCAGGGCCGGCAGCACCAGGCCCAGCGAGATGAACGACAGGTCGCCGACCACCAGGTCCACCGGCGTGCCGCCGATCAGGTCGGGGGTGAGCTCGCGGACGTTGGTGCGGTCCATCACGGTGACCCGCTCGTCGCTCTGCAGCGACCAGGCCAGCTGCCCGTAGCCGACGTCCACCGCCAGCACGTGGGCCGCCCCGGCGCGCAGCAGGACGTCGGTGAAGCCGCCGGTGGAGGCGCCGGCGTCCAGCGCCCGGCGTCCGGCGACCACCAGTCCCTGCGGCACGAACGCCGCGAACGCCCCCGCCAGCTTGTGGCCGCCGCGCGACACGTAGTCCGGGTCGCTGTCGTCCTTCGCCACCACGACCGCCGCCGAGGTCTCCACCTGGGTCGCCGGCTTGGTCGCCGTGGTGCCGCCCACCGTCACCCGGCCTGCCGCGATCAGCTCGCTCGCGTGCTCCCGCGACCGGGCCAGCTTGCGGCGCACCAGCTCCGCGTCGAGTCGGCGTCGTGCCACTGCCACTGCTGTTCCATCTCCTACGTGCCCCTCCGGCCGGTACGGCCGGGCGGGCGGTCACTCGTGGTCGAGGGCGGCCAGGATGTCGGTCAGCCGCTGGTGAACATCTTCGTACACCTCGGGGTGCGCCTCGGTGTCCGCCCCGTCCAAGGCCCCCAGCCGGGCGAGCGCATCGTCCACGGCCGGGTGGCCGGTGCTCGCGGGCTCAGGCACCGCCGTCCTCCTCCGGGGCCGGGCGGCGGGTCACCGTCTTCTTGACCACCGTCTTCTTCGCGGTCGCCTTCTTCACCGCGGACGGCTGCGCCGCGGTGCGCTTCGCCGTGGCCTTGCGGGTGGTCGTCTTCTTCGCCGTGGTCTTCTTCGCCGTGGTCTTCTTCGCCGTGGTCTTCTTCGCCGCGGTCTTCTCGGCGGCCGTCTTCTTCGCCGCCGCCTTGCGCGCCGCGGCCGGCTGCGCGGACGTCTTCTTCGCGGGTGCGCGCTTCTCCGCCGGCTTCTCCGCCGGCTTCTGCGCAGTGGCGGATTCCCCGGCACCGGCGGCGGGCCCCCCGGCGGCGTCAGCGGCCTCGGCGGCGGGCGCCTGCGCGGCCGGCTCCGGCAGCGGCTCGGCGAACACCACCTCCGGCCCGGGCGCCCCGTCCTCACCGTCGTCCCAGCCGTCGTCGAACAGGGCGTCCGCCCGGTTCCCCCGCTTCGCCGGACCGTCGGCCGCAGGCTGCTCCTCGTCCTCGACCGCCCGGAGCCTGCTCTCCAGGTAGCTCAGCACCACGCCGACCTTCACCGCCTGGTCGCCGACGCGCTCGAAGACCCGCTCGACCTCGCTGCGGGCCACCCCGACCGCCAGGTCCACCCCGGCCCGGCCGACGGTCACCGCCTCGTTCGCCAGGGTCTGCAGCGACTGCACGGACGGCGGGAGCTGCTCGGCGATCCGCCGCTCCACCGCCGCCACGTCCACCCCGCCGCGCTCCAGCAGGCCGGCGGCCGCACCGACCACCCGGCGGCCCGCCTCCTCGGCGATCCCCGCCGCGACCACCACCACGCCCCGCACCGCATCACGCAGCATCCGAACGCCTCCTCCGCTTGCCCGGGTCCGCTCCGACGCTACCCCGTACCCGCCCCGCGCCGCTGCACCACCGGACCGGCCGGGACCTCGGCCGGGTTAGCGTGGGGCACACGGACGGCCGCCCGGCCGACCCGCAGCACGCACCGGGGAGCAGCACGCCGATGGCCACCGTCGAGGAGTGCCGCGAGGCACTGGACCAGCTCAGCCGCAACATGGCGGGCGCCGAGGGCGACGTCCGCAAGGCGGCCGCCATGGACCGCTCGCTGACCTGCCACCTGACAGACCTCGCCCTGACCTTCTCCGGCCGGCTGCGCGACGGCCGGATCGCCGATGTGGTGGAGACCCCCGGCCCGCCCCCGGCCAAGGCCGACATCCGGCTCACCATGACCGGCGACGACCTGGTCGCCCTGGTCGGCGGCCGGCTGAACTTCGCCTCCGCCTGGGCGGCCGGCCGGGTCCGCCTCGAAGCCGGCTTGCGCGACCTGCTCCGCCTGCGCACCCTGCTCTGACCGGCCCCTCGGCGACGGCACCTGGAACCCCGTAAGGAGCGCGTGGGGGCACCTCCCGGCCGAAGGCTGGGGGAGAACTGCGCGATTCGGATGCGGGTGTCACAGCGAGTACGGGCCGGCCGCGGGACTCAGAACCCCAGCGCGGCGAGCGCCTTCCGCCCGTCCGACGGCGCGCCGTCCCGGTCCAGCGCCGTCCAGGACGCCGCGCAGAGCGCCCGCAGCCCGTCGTAGCGGTCGCCGGAGCCGTCCAGCCGCAGCTCCCCGTCCTGCACGCGGGCCGTCCAGCCGCCGCACGCGTACCCGCCGTCCACCGCCGCGACCTCCGGCTGGGCGGTGAGCAGGCCGCGCAGGTCGGCGGAGAGGTAGGTCGGCCGGTGCTCGGCCGGTGCGGCCAGCAGCAGCGCGGGAGTCGTCACACCGGTGAAGACCAGCAGGCTGTCCACCCCGCCGTTGTGCGCGCCCTCGATGTCGGTGTCCAGGCGGTCGCCGACCACCAGCGGCCGCTTCGCACCGGTGCGGATCACCGTCTCCCGGTGCATCGGCGGCAGCGGCTTGCCGGCCACCTCGGGCTCCGCCCCGGTCGCCGCGCGGACGGCGGCGACCAGCGAACCGTTGCCCGGGGCCATGCCGCGCCCGGTGGGCACCGTCAGGTCCGTGTTGGACGCCACCCAGGGCAGCCCGGCGGCCACCGCGTACGAGGCCTCCGCGAGGTCCTGCCAGCCGAGCGACGGGTCGAAGCCCTGCACGACCGCCACCGGCTCCTCGTCCAGCGAGCGGACGGCCACCAGCCCGCGCTCGGCCAGCGCCTCCACCAGCCCGGCACCGCCGCACACCAGCACCTTGGAGCCGGCCGGCACCTTGGCCGCGACCAGCCGCGCCGCGGCCTGCGCCGAGTTGACGACCTCCGAGGGCTCGGCCGGCACCCCCAGCTCGGTGAGGTGCTCGGCCACCACCCGCGGCGGACGGGAGGCGTTGTTGGTGACGTACGCCAGGCGCATCCCCGCCTCCCGCGCGGCCGCCAGCGACTCCACGGCGTGCTCGACCGCCCGCGGCCCGGCGTACACGACACCGTCCAGGTCGAGCAGCGCGGTGTCGTACTCCTCGGTCAGCGGGCGCACCGAGGCGCCCGGCGAGGTCCGCACCCGGGGGGCCGGTCCGGCCCCGGTGGCTCCGGCGGTCGTGGTGGTCGCGGTGGTCGCCCCGGTCGCGGTGTCCGTCATCGCCTGCTCGTCCTCGTTCCGTCCGTCGTTCGTCGATCCGTCGTCATGCCCCGTCGCGCGGGCCGTCCGGCGGTGCCAGGTAGCCCGGCGCACCCGGCAGCAGCGGCCCGTAGGCCCCCGCACGGGCGGCGAGCGTGGCTCTGGTCTGCCGCAGCGCCGCCCGGTAGTGGGCGTTCTCCGGCCGCATCGCGACCGCCAGCGCCAGGTGCTCGGCCGAGGACTCGAAGTCACCCAGCCGGGCCGCCGCCACGCCCCACCCGAACTGAGCGTAGTCGTCCGACGGATCGGCCAGCGCCACCGTCCGGAAGCTGTCCAGGGCGGCCGCGTACGACCCGGCGTCGTACTGCGCACGGGCGAGCGCCTCCCGGATCGACCGCGACCCGGGCTCCGCCTCCGCCGCCCGCGCCAGCAGCTGCACCGCCGCCGCCGGGTGTCGCTGCTCCAGCAACCGCACTCCGCGCCGGAACCAGTCGTACACGTCGCCCTCCGGCGCACCCGTGCCCTCGGTCCCGTCCACCCGCTCCTGGCCACCGCTCATGCGTACCTCGCTCCCCGGTCGCGGCCCGGCCCGGCGACGGCACCGGGCACTGCCTCTCCCACGCTCTGCCAACACGGACTACGAGGGGAACATGCCCGCATCCTGCGGTGGTTTCCCCTGCGGCCGGGCAGGCACCGGCGCCGGCGGTGTGTGCACCGATACCGATACGGAGGGACGCCGCCGCGCCTGCTGAGATCCTGTACGTGAACACCGGCCCCCCGATCGGAGGCAGGGGTTTCCACGCGAGGAGATTCGATGAGTGCACCCAGTGCGGACAGCGGAGCCGCGGCTCCGGCGGGCGGACCCGGCGACCCCGGTCACGTCGCGACCGCAGGGCTGTCCCTGTCCCCCTTCCGCGGCCTGCGGTACGTCCCCGACCGGGTCGGTACCCTCGCCGCGGTCACGTCGCCCCCGTACGACGTGGTCGACCCCGGACGCCGGCTGGACCTGGAGACCGCCGACCCGCACAACGTGGTCCGGCTGATCCTGCCCCGCCCCGAGCCCGAGGACAGCGGCGACCGGCCCGACCGCGACACCCGCTACCGGCACGCCGCCCGGCTGCTCGCCGAGTGGCAGCAGGAGGGCGTCCTCGCCCCCGACCCGGCACCCGCCCTGTACGTCTACGAGCAGCGCACCCACGAGCCCGGCGGCGGCTCCCTGCAGCGCGGCCTGATCGGCGCCCTCGCCGTCAGCGGCCGCGAGGCCGGCGTGGTGCTGCCGCACGAGGACGTCATGCCCCGGCCGGTCGCCGACCGGGTGGGCCTGATGCGCACCACCCGCGCCAACCTGGAGCCGCTGCTGCTCACCTACCGCGGCAGCGGCGGCGCCGCGGGCGTCGTCGAGCGGGCGGCCACCGGTGAGCCGCTGCTGGCCACCACGACCAGCGACGGCACCGACCACCGGCTGTGGGCGGTCACCGACCCCGCCGAGCTCGCCGAGGTCACCCGCGACCTCGCCACCTGCCGCGCGCTGATCGCCGACGGCCACCACCGCTGGGAGATGTACCTGCGGCTGCAGCGCGAGCACCGGCACCTGCCGCGCAGCCCGTGGGACCGGGGCATGGTGCTGCTGGTCGACACCGCCCGCTACCCGTTGCGGGTCCGGGCCATCCACCGCGTCCTGTACCGCCTCCCGGTGGCCGAGGCCGTGGCCGCGCTCGGCCCGCACTGGCAGGTCAAGGAGGTGCCCGGCCCGCTGGACGCGGCGCTGGCGGCCCTCGCCGAGGCGAAGCAGCACGGCGGCAACGCCTTCCTGCTCACCGGCGGCGAAGGTGCGTACCGCCTGGTCAGCGAGCCGGACGAGGAGCGGATCGCAGCAACCGTCCGCACCGACCGGCCCGAGGAGTGGCGCCGGCTGGACGCCACCGTGCTCCACGAGACCCTGCTGGAGCACACCTGGCACGTCCCGGACGCCCCCGACCACATCGGCTACCTGCACACCGCGGCCGCCGCCGAGCAGGAGGCCGCCCGCAGCGGCGGCACCGCCGTGCTGCTGCACCCCGTCGAGGAGCGAGTGGTCCGCAGGCTCGCCGAGCAGGGCGTCACCATGCCCCGCAAGTCCACGTCCTTCGGCCCGAAGCCCGCCACCGGCCTGGTGCTGCGCTCGCTCGCCCTGGGCTGAGCCCGGCCGCACGGCACAACGACGGAGGGCCCCACCACGGACGTGGTGGGGCCCTCCGGCTTCGCTGCGGGCGTCAGTCGCGCTTCGGCGCGTCCTCGTCCTCGGCCTCGACGTCGTCGACCTCGTCGATCTCGAGGTCGTCCTCGTCGTAGTACTCCTCGACGTCCTCGTCGTCCTCGTAGATCACCCGGTCGTCGCCGATCTCGTCGTGGGCGATCTTGCGGACGGGGGCCTCGGCCTGCTCGGCCGCCTCCTCCGCCTCGTCCTCCTCCAGGGCGTCGACGAACTCGAGGCCGTCGATCTCGGCCAGCCGCTCGGAGGCGTTGGTCGCGCCGTCCGTGTCGGCCTCGGCCGCCTTGGCGAACCAGTCGCGGGCCTCCTCGCCGCGGCCGGCGGCGATCAGCGCCTCCGCGTACGCGTAGCGCAGGCGGGCGGTCCACGGCTGGACCGAGTTGGAGGCCAGCTCCGGGCTCTGCAGGGTCACGACCGCGGCGTCGTACTGCTCCATGTCGCTGCGGGCACCGGCGGCGACCAGGCGCATCTCGACCTGGCCGGCCTTGTCCAGCTGCTTCACCTCGGGCTCGCCGGCCATCGCCAGCGCACGCTCCGGACGGCCCAGACCGCGCTCGCAGTCCGCCATCACCGGCCACAGGTCCGCACGGCCCGTCATCCGGCGGGCGGCACGGAACTCGGTCAGCGCCTCCGAGTAACGCTGCGTCATGTAGGAGGCGAAACCGGCCGCCTCACGGACGCTCGCGACGCGCGAGGCCAGCCGCAGCGCGACCCGCGAGTACTTGTAGGCCTCCTCCGGCTCGCTGTCGAGCAGGCGGGCGACCATCACCAGGTTGCGGGCGACGTCGTCCGCGAGGGTCTTCGGCAGGCTCTTCAGGTCCTGGCGCACATCGGCGTCGATCTCGAACCCGGTGACCTCGTCCGGGATCGGCAGCCGCTGGACGGGCTCCTGGCTGCCACGGCGGTCGTCGTAGTCCCGACGGTCGTCACGGCGCCCCTCGAAGCGACCGCCGCGGTCACCCCGGTCGCCGTACGGCCGGCCACCGCGCCCACCGCGGTCGTCACGACCCCGGTCGCCGTACGACGGACGGTCGTCACGACGCGGACGGTCGCCGTAGGACGGACGGTCGTCACGACGGAACTCGCCACGGGGACGGTCCCCGCCGCGCTCACGGTCACCGTACGACGGGCGGTCGCCGCCGCGGTAGCCGCCACCCGACGGACGGTCGTCACGACGGAACTCGCCACGGGGACGGTCGCCGCCGCGCTCACGGTCACCGTACGACGGACGGTCGCCGCCACGCGGACGGTCACCGTAGGACGGACGGTCATCGCGGCCACGGTAGCCGCCACCCGACGGGCGGTCGCCGTACGACGGGCGGTCGTCACGACGCGGGCGGTCCCCGTACGAGGGGCGGTCGCCACCACGCGGACGATCGTCCCGGCGCTCACGGTCACCGTACGACGGGCGGTCGCCGCCGCGGTTGAAGTCACCACGCGGACGGTCCCCATAGGAGGGGCGGTCGTCGCGACGCGGGCGGTCCCCGTACGAGGGGCGGTCGCCGTACGACGGGCGGTCGTCACGACGCGGACGGTCACCGTAGGACGGGCGGTCGTCGCGGCCGCGGTAGCCGCCACCCGACGGGCGGTCGCCGTACGACGGGCGGTCGTCACGACGCGGGCGGTCCCCGTACGAGGGGCGGTCGCCACCACGCGGACG
>NZ_JBFAXX010000070.1:0-1170 GCF_040680995.1 Kitasatospora sp. NPDC051914 | reverse complement strand
GGACGATCGTCCCGGCGCTCACGGTCACCGTACGACGGGCGGTCGCCGCCGCGGTAGCCACCACCCGACGGACGGTCCCCGTACGACGGACGGTCATCACGACGGAACTCGCCACGGGGACGGTCGCCGCCGCGCTCACGGTCACCGTACGACGGACGGTCGTCACGACGCGGACGGTCACCGTAGGACGGACGGTCGTCACGACGCGGACGGTCACCGTAGGACGGACGGTCGTCGCGGCCGCGGTAGCCACCACCCGACGGACGGTCGCCGTACGACGGACGGTCGCCGCCACGCGGACGGTCACCGTACGACGGACGGTCGTCGCGGCCGCGGTAGCCACCACCGGACGGACGGTCGCCGCCGCGCTCACGGTCGCCGTACGACGGACGGTCGCCGCCACGCGGACGGTCACCACGGTCGTCTCGGCGGTAGCCGCCCTCACCGCGGTCGTCACGGCGCGGGCCGCGGTCGCGGTCGTTCGACCAGCCCCCGCGCGACCGGGGCTGGTAGCCGCGGCCGTCGTCCGATCGACGCTCGGGACGGTCCTGGGGCGGGTTCGACATTCCGGTGACTCCTTCTGCTGCTTCAGCTCAGCCGTTTCGACGTCCGTCGGCAGCGACACCAACGCCCTCTACGGCCCGGTGCCGGCCCTACGGCCAGGCACCTCTTCCATTGTCCGGCATCGGATGCCGAGCCGCGTCCGGGCTCGAACTTCCTTGCCGTGGTTGCTCGTTCGTGTCCGCGGAAAACACAAAAGGCCGCGGCCCCAGCGAATCGCTGGGGCCGCGGCCTTTGAAGAATTGTTCGGCGGCGTCCTACTCTCCCACAGGGTCCCCCCTGCAGTACCATCGGCGCTACGAGGCTTAGCTTCCGGGTTCGGAATGTGACCGGGCGTTTCCCTCGTGCTATGACCACCGAAACCCTATCGGGTATTCAGCGAAACACACTTTTCAGTTGATAAGTGTTACTTCGTTCGCCGGCGATAGCTGTTCGCTACCCGGGAACCACACAGTGAACGCGAGCGTCTGAGGACAAGCCCTCGGCCTATTAGTACCGGTCAACTCCACCCCTTACGGGGCTTCCATATCCGGCCTATCAACCCAGTCGTCTACTGGGAGCCTTACCCTCTCAAAGGAGGTGGGAGTGCTCATCTCGAAGCAGGCTTCC
>NZ_JBFAXX010000069.1:0-40046 GCF_040680995.1 Kitasatospora sp. NPDC051914 | reverse complement strand
AACCCCCGACGAGACCATCACGACAGCCCTTACCGCCTAGCCTGAAACCGGATCACCGAGTGGCCGTCGATACACCACTCCGGCGGACGTGACCCCTCCTCGAAGATCTGGGCCTGGAGCTCTGCCGTCGGGTCATCGTTTTCCACACACAGGAATCCCGAGCCGGCGCCTTCCTGCGTCTTGGGGCCCGGGTCCCGAAGAATGGACAAGACGCGAGCCTCCGCTCCCCCGTGCCAGGGTGCGACATGCGGCATCCAGCCACGCCCGTCCTGATCGCGCAAGGCGTCGACCATCTCGTTGATCGGGCAGACATGGGGGTCATAACGTCCCTTCTCCTGCTCCACTCGGAACGCCTCTTCACGCATCCGTCTTGCCATGCTTCCCCCAACACCGGTCAGCACCATCTCAGGGAACCCTAATGGGGCACGTCTGTCTGAGAAGTGATCCGTAAACCCGCCACGGGACTTGGGATCAGTAGGAGTGTCCGCGCCGGGCTGCACTGCTGATTCATCAAAATCATCCCGTGGCGGCTTTTGGGCTCACCTCGGCTGGACCCCGGGTACGGTGACAGCCCGATCCGGAAGGTGACTCCTGCCGTCGCAAAGGAGCCACCTTGATGGAGCCCCCGAAACGGCGCACATCCCGGGTCACGCCGGGATCTCTTCCCGGTCCGGCTTCAGCGCGCGCGTTCGGGGCCGCAAACTCGGCGCCCACCCTACTCAAGGGCGCCCCCGGGCTCAGGCAGCACGCGGCGCCGAGACAATCGGAGTTCGAACCCGTGGCTGCGCCCTCCCTCAGTCAAGGCGCGTCCGGTCGAGGTGGCGGCACACCAGATCCAGGGCTGGAGCAGGACACCACGAGTGTCCCCATCATGCGGCCCGTCGCGCAGCAGGTCCCGGGCCAGGGTGCGAACGGCCTCCAGAGCGGGCAGATCGGGGCAGTCGAGTTCGACGCCCCGCTGCCGTCCGTCGCGTTGGACCAGTGCAGCCACCGCGAGGATGGCGGCGGCCGTCGCCGGCCCCGCCGCCTCGGCCCGTCCTGGGCTCGCGTGGCCCGCTGGTGCGCGCTGGGCATCGTGTGCGGGCTTCGGATCCGGCGCCGATGGCCGGTGCGCCGCTCGAGAGCGGGGAGGTAGTCGGCGAGGAACGTCGCCAGTTCTCTCTCCTCCGGGACGACGGAGTCCGCCCAGACTTCGGCGATGTGGGGCAGGGCCGCAGTCCAGGTCATGTGGATGAAGCCGCAGTTCGCCGACAGATCCGCCATGCGGACCGCCGGCATGTCCGGGGTGATGTAGAGAAGGTCCACGCGCCGGTGCGGGTGGCGGTGGCCGGCGAGGGCGAGGTAGCGCTCGCACTGTCCGCGGGTGTGGCTGCCCGCTTCGGCCTTGAGCTCGATCAGCAGGATCCGGTCGTCCCACAACTCACTGGTGCGCGAGCTCCACCGTGAGCTCGCCGCTCTCGCCGATGAGCCGCCGGCCTGATCTCCCGATACAGAACACCGCCTGCGTGACGCAGAGAAGCCCGTCCCACCTGCACGAATGCCGCGCCGAAGTCGGTGCGTGCCTTCCAGGCCCACCCTGGTTAGCCCCGGGTTCATTCACCACCAGAAACCGCGTTCACCTCGGACCCCTACGGTCTGGTTCGCCGGAGAGCCGCCCGAGTCCCGGACCACACACACCCCAGCGATACGGCAGGCAACCGCATGCCCTGGGGCCGTGTCCACGAGAGGGACCACCGCCGGATCCTCCCGCACGCCCGGTACCGCGCGGAGGCCGAGACGGCCGAAACCCTCATGACGAGCCCGGTGGCCACCGCGCGCGCCGACTGGAGCCTGGTCGAGACCGCCCGGGTGATGCACCGCAGGAAACTCAAGCGGCTGCCCGTGGTCGACGAAGCAGGCCGGCTCACCGGCATCGTCTCCCGCAGCGACCTGCTCAGTCACTTCCTCAGGAAGGACGACGAGATCCGGGAGGAGATCGAACGGGACGTACTGCTGAACGCCCTGTGGCTCCCGGCGAACGCCGCGCGGGTGACGGTCGACGACGGCGTGGTCACCCTGAGCGGCACCGTCGAACGCAAGAGCCTCGTCCCCGTCATCGCGGCCATGTGCCGCTCCCTCGACGGCCTGGTCGCCGTCCGCCAGACGCTGGGCCACCAAGTCGACGACACCGTCCCCGGCACCACACCGCCCGCAGTGGCGGGAGCCGCCCTCGGCCCCCGCAACGCTGAGCAGAGCGCCCCGAACCGCTGCGGTCCGCCGACCGGGAAGCGGCAGGGCCGCCGCAGACGTCTACTGGATCTGACGGCCACCACCGAACCGGGGGAAGGGTCCGCGAGCAAGGGAGGGGTCCACCGTGGGATCTGCCGCCACCACCGTCGGCCGACCGGCGACGCTTTTCGACCGAGCGACTGAATGGGACGCCCTCGCCTCGTTCGCAACCGACCCGCGCCGGGGCCCGACTGTCGCTATGGTCACGGGACCACGCGGCCAGGGCAAGACCTTCCTGCTCCAGGAGCTGGCCAGGGCCACCGGCGGATTCCACTTCGCAGCCCAGGAGGCCGCCGAGGCGGAATCCCTGCGCCGGCTCGCCGACCTTTTCGCCCGCCACACCGGCGACAGCGCCCCGCCCCACTGGCAGGGTTGGCAGGACGCCCTGAATGCCCTGCTGGCCCTCGCGGCCGACCGGCCGCTGCCGATCGTCCTCGACGGCTTCCCCGAGCTCGTACGGCAGAGCCCCGCCCTGCCGGCCGCCGTCCACGACACCTGCCGCCGTCTGCGCGAGAACGGCACGCCGAACAGGGCCCGGGTACTGCTGTGCGGCAGCGACATGCCCGTCATGAACCGGCTGGCCGGCGGTGCGGCGGCGACCGCCGACTTCAGGCTCGAGGTGCCCCGCCTCGACCATTGGCAGGGCGCCCGTCTGTGGAACGTCCAGGACCCCCTGCTCGCTCTGCGCCTCGGCGCCGTCGTCGGAACGAGCCCTGCATTCCGCCACGACGCCGCCGGCGAGGACACCCCCGCGCACCCCGACGACTTCGACGCCTGGATCTGCCGGACCGTCCTCAATCCCCGGCTGCCCCTGTTCTGGCGGGCCGGCCACCTGATCGAAGTGGAACCGGACGGCTGGGACCGGGCGCTCGCCCACTCCACCGTGACCGCTCTCGTCGACGGCTGCTCGACACCGGGCGACATCGCCGACCGGCTGGCGCGCCCCGCCACCGAGATCCCGCACATCCTCACCCGCCTCGGCGACTGCGGCCTCGTCCAGGCCGTCCCGGACGCCTTCCGCCCGGGTGCGACGCGCTACCGCGTGGCCGAGCCGCTGCTCGCCTTCGACCACGCCGTCATCCGGCCCCACCGCAGCGAACTCGAACGCCAGGAAGCCGCCGAAGTATGGCGCACCGCCCGCCCGGCCTTCGAGTCGACCGTACTGGAACAGCACTTCGCCCAGGTCTGCCGCGAATGGGCGGTCGGCTTCGGGTCCCTTGACACCTTCGGCGCCGCCCCTGCCACGGCCGCACCCGGCTCCCTCCCGCCGGTCTCCGGGAAGGCGCCGCTGCGCGCCGACGTCGCCGTCCGGGGCCAGGCCCACGGCCGTCCGGGCCCCCTCTTGTCGGTCGGCCGCGCCAGCTGGCGCGAAGTCATGGATCTGCACCACCTCCGGGAGCTCCAGGAGTTGGTGGCCGCTCTCGCGGAACTCGGCGAGGACACCAGCCGGACCCGGCCCGCCCTGTACAGCGCCGCCGGATTCAGCCCGGACCTGCGTGCCGCCGAAGACCACGGCGAGCTGATCCTCGTCGACCCGCACCGCCTCTACTACGGGGTGTAGGACGGGACCCGGCAGGCGCACGACCAGGCGACCGGCGGCCGGAACGGCAGTGACGCCTCGGGCTGGACCTCGACCGGCGCTGCGACCATGTGCTCCGCTTCGCGTTCGAGTCCGCCGCCCTGCGCGCGGTACCGCTGCGGGGTGGTCCACGCCTGGCAGCCGCCGACGGGCAGCGATCCGGCCCCGGCGGTGACCGCGAGCCTCGGCAGGGAGCCGGTGACCGAGGCGATGCGCTGCTTCACCGGCGTGCTCAGGCCCTGGCGGGAGAAGCATCCCGACGTCGAGGTGGTGGCGTCACTGCTGCGAGGCTCGTCGAGGCCGCAGGCAGCACCGACCTCCTGATCGTCGGCCACCGCAGCCGGGCCGGGGTACGCGGCGCCCCCGAACCGCGTCCGACCGCCGCCTCGCGTAGGGCCGTGCGGCCCATGCACGACGTCGCGGCCTCGTCCACGCTGGAGGTACGGCTCCGGACGGAGAGGGTGGTTCGCATGCCGAACATGGGCGTCGCGATCGTGCGGCACTACGAGCGCGGAGTGGTGTTCCGCCTGGGCCGGCTGCGCGGGGTGCGCGACCCCGGGATCCGGTTCATGATCCCGCTGGCGGACCGGATGTCGAAGGTCACCCTGCGGACGGTGACCATGCCGATCCCGTCCCAGCAGGTCATCACCCGGGACAACGTCTCCATCGGTGTTGCGGCGGTCGCCTACTTCCGCCGGGTGGACCCGGTGAAGTCGATCGTGGAGATCGAGGACGTGGCCAGCGCTATCGGGCAGATCGCCCAGACCACTGTCCGCAACGTGGTCGGCCGCTCCCTCCTGGACCAAGTGCTCACCGACACCGAGACCCTCAATGAGCGGATCAAGGAGATCCTCGACGGCCTCACCCAGCAGTGGGGCGTCCTCGTCCTGGTGGTCGAGCTGAAGGACATCCAGCTCCCGCAGAGCATGCAGCGGGCGATGGCCAGACAGGCCGAGGCCGAACGCGAGAAGCGCGCCAAGATCATCGCAGCCGAGGGCGAGGCCCTCAGCGCCGGCCGCCTCGCCGAGGCCGCCGACGTCATCGCCGACCACCCGATCGCCCTGCAACTGCGCAACCTGCAGATCCTCGCCGAGATTTCAGCCGAGAAGAACTCCACCATCGTCTTCCCGGCCCAGTTCCTGGAGAGCGCCCGAGCACTCACCCGCTTCGTCGGCCAGGAGAGCCGGTCCGCGGCGAACACACGGGCGGTCACCGCGCCGACAGGCCCCGACGGCGGCCAGGTCCCGAAACCCGACTGGCCCGTCCCCGGGGACGAGGCCCTCACCGATCCCCTGAAAGGACAGGTCTGGACATGAACGACCGGACGACGAACACACCGATGCGCACCAAGACGTGGACCCTGCGCCTGGACCTCTTCGAGGAGGGCGACCTCACCCGGGTGCACGCCGTCCTCGACACCGGCGACAACCGGCTCGAGAGCCGCACCGACGCCCACCGCAACCCGCACGACCCCCCGGTGCCGGAGATCGGCGACGAATACGCGGCCGGACGCGCACTGGTCGACCTCGGGAACCAGCTGCTCCGCGCCGGCACGGCCGACGCCGACGCCAACGAACCACCGCTGGACAGCTGACCGCCAGGGCGCCCGTCCACCGACAGCGGCTCGTCCGCTCGCTGCGGCGGCGTCCGGCCCTCACGGAGGGAATGGTGCTCATGAAGCGCGCAGGCGGAAGGACCGACGATCCCCGCCCGCCCCGTCCCGGAGACATCGGCCGACGAGTGGCCCGGCGCAGACAACTGCTCGGTCTCAGCCGCAAGGACGTGGCCGACCGGGCGGGCATGGCACCGGGGTACGTGGACTACGTGGAGTCGTCGCCCAGCACCGTCGACGCCGTCGCCCTCACCCGGCTGGCAGCAGCACTCGGCACGTCCCCCGGGGAACTCCTGGGCGGCGCGCCGGATGTGCCGCCCAGCCGTGCCCCGTCGGCGGCCCAGCCCGTCCTGGAGGATCTGCCGGAGGAGGAATGCTGGGCGAAGCTGGCGCCCGGCGGGATCGGCCGGGTCGCCCTGTCGACCGGCGGCAGTCCCGTCGTGATGCCGGTCAACTACCGCATCCACGACGGCACCGTGGTCTACCGCACCGGCACCGGGAGCACCCCTGCGAGCGCCGCGGGCAACCAGGTCGCCTTCGAGGTGGACCACTTCGACGAGGCACTGCGCCGCGGATGGAGCGTCTTGGTCTCGGGCATGGCGGTCCGTGTCGACGACCCGGAGGCCGTCGAGCAGCTGATGCGACAGGGCGACCCGGACCCGTGGGCCGGGGGCGAACGCAACGTCTGGATCGGGATCGCGCCCTCCGTCGTCACCGGCCGGACCATCGGGCTGCCGTCGGTGGCGGCACCCATGGGCGGACCCGACCACCGAGGAAGGCGGGAGAAGTGACGGCCGCGGTCGGACACCACACCGTCGTCGAGGGCACTCTCACCCGCTGACCCGGCCGGTGCGTGTCCGGGTGTCAGGCTTCCGGGTGCGGAACGGGGAGTAGGTGGCCGGTGAACCACCGGGTGGCGAGGTTCGCCACTTCCTCCAGGGTTCCGGGTTCCTCGAACAGGTGGGTGGCGCCGGGGATGACGGTCAGTCGGTTCTCGCAGCGCAGTCGGGCACGGGCCTGCCGGTTGAGGTCGATCACCACGTCGTCGTGGCCTCCGACGATGAGCAGGGTGGGTGCGGTCACCGCCGACAGCCGCGGGCCGGCGAGGTCGGGTCGTCCGCCGCGCGAGACGACCGCCGCCGCCGGGGAGTCCGGCTCCGATGCCGCCCACAGCGCCGCGGCGGCTCCGGTGCTGGCACCGAAGTAGCCGACCGGCGGCGTCCTCGGCGGACAACCGCCCGCCACTCCGTCCGATCCCCGGGGCTACGACGGAAGCGGACGTGCCGCTGCAACTGCCGTCCCGTGCGGCGGGGCCCCTCACGGCACCCCGGTTCGTCGCTCCGGCCGGTGCGGCGGGAACCTGGGCAGCAGGAGACACGGCTGCTCCTGCGGGCCCTCGGGCGCAACCGTCCGACGGGCGGGCTGTCGGCCCGTGAACGCGGCGACCAGGTCACTGGCCGTCACCAGACCCACCAGCCGCCCCCGGTCACCGGTGACCACAAGTGCGTCGACGCCGGCCACGGTGAGGACCACCGCCGCGCGGTGCAGAGTGTCGCCGGGGTGGACCACGGCGGGGCGTCGGCCCTGCGGCAGATCGTTGACGGTCGTGCCCGACAACGCGGTGGCCGGTGCCGCGCAGGCGACTGCCAGGTCGGCCCGGTCCAGCAGTCCCGTGCAGCGGCCGTCCGCGCGTACGACCGGCAGGTGGCGGCGGCCCGACCGTTCCAGATGCTCCCACGCCGCCAGGACGCCTTCGTCCTCGGTCACGGCGTACAGCACGGTGCTCATCACCTCGGCGACCGGCCGTTCGTCGAACGGCACCTCGTCCTGCATCGGGGGTTCCATGGCATCTCCATCGATTCGTGGGGCTGGACGGGCGACCGGACTCACCGTTCGGCGGGCGGTCGGCGTTGCCTTCTCTGCGGTCCCTCCGTGCCCGGGTTCTCGTGCCTTCCGGCCCGTTCGCCCGATTCGCCGTCGCGGCCCGGCCCTGCCGCAACTCGGTCGGCAGCCTCGTCATCGAGCGCGGGATCGCCGTCCTGGCCGGGCTGGTCGTCCGCGCCCTGCGCCTCCTGGGTTGCCATGGGACCGGGCGGGCCGCGCAGAACCCAGGCCGGCGGTACGGCAAGCGCGGCACCCACGAGCGGGCCGACCAGGTGGATCCACAGCGACCCGCCGTGGCCGCCCATCGGCACGGGGCCAAACTGCGCGCCGGGTTCATCGAGGCACCGGTCGCCGCGCCCGCCCACAGCCCCGCGAGCGCAACACAGCCGCCGACACCGACCCCCGGCCGGGTGGCCCCCAGCCCTCCCGCCGTACCGAACAGTCCGCGCAGAATCCCAGCCGCCACCACGGCCCCCGCCACCTGCGCGACCAGGTAGGCGAGGACGCGCCGCCAGAGGGGCCCGGCAAGGTGAGGGGCCCGGCAAGGTGAACGGTCTCGACCCGAACCGCACCGGCTGCCAGGGGCCGGCCCGCCCGTGCGCTTTCGCAGCACACCGAGCGGGCCGATGAACGGAGCGGGCTCATGACAGCAAGAGAGGAAGGACTCTGTCCGCATCTCGCGGAACACGATTGCGCGGTGCGCGGACCCCAACCTGCCGCTACTCCGCGTCTCAACCCGGAGTCCTCCTCAATTCCATTGTCCCACTCCGGGCCGCCGAACGGAGCCGGCCGAAGGCACTCGACACCGAGCCCGTCGGATGCGACGTCGCCGTTTCCCCGACGGCGAGTTGCAGCCCGCCGTCGGCCATGTGCGGGGCGACGACGCGTACGTGGTCCGACCCGGCCCCGAGTTCGACAGATATCCGGTCGAGCTGATCCCCTCCTGATGCACGCCTGACGCATGCTCCACCGCGGCGAGGGGCCGATGGGCCGGAACCTGCTGGAAGCCCTCGACCGGCCGGGCCAGGACATCGAGGACGTCGGCCCGATGCTGAGGCCCGCGTCCGCCGGACGCCTGCGAGCCACCGTCGCGTGCGAGCTCGCTCCCGACAGGGCTCCGCCGGATGCGACGAGGGACGGTGACGCCGCAGGCCGTCGCACGACACGGGCCCACTCACCGAGTCACGGTGGGAAGCCGTACTCGCCGCGGAGGCGGACGAACCTCGCCGGGATGAGCACCCGCTCCCGCTCCAGCCCCGAAGCCGTCCGCCGGAAGGCCACGACATCCTCCCGGCCACCCGGCCCGATCGGTTGAACGAGACGGCCACCGGTCCGGAGCTGTTCGACGAGGAGCGGCGGAACACCCGGGTACGCGGCCGACACCAGGACCGCGTCATAGGGAGCACGCCCCGGTACGCCCCTGCTGCCGTCTCCGACGAGCAGCTCGACGTTGCGGACACCCAGCCGGTCGAGGTTCTCCCTCGCCTGCTCGACCAGGTCCGGCCACCATTCGATGCTGACGACGTCGGCGGCCAGGTACGCCACCATCGCCGTCTGAAAGCCGAGACCGGTGCCCACTTCGAGGACGTGCTCGTCACCGGAGAGAGCCAGGCCCCCGATCATCACCGCCGACAGCGACGGCTGCGTGGTCACCAGCCCGTGCGGAATCGGCACAGGCCTGTCCAGGTACGCGGATCCCGCCTGCTCGGCAGGAACGAATCCCGCGCGCGGGATCGCACGAATCGCGCCGAGCAGACGCTCGTCGCGGACACCGGCCGCGCGCACCGCGCGGACCAGGTCCTCCGGGGAAGCCGCGCTCATCCTCGCTCCCGCTCCGGACTCCGGATCAGCCCTTGACGACACCCAGTGGCACCAGGCGGGCCACGAGGCCGGCGCGCAGGTGGAGGTCGTGCAGTGAGACGGCCTTCGGCACCGCCCCGACCGGTTCGGCGGTGTCGGCGTCCGCCATCTGCAAGCGCACCGCCGCGCCGCGGACGTCACCGACATCGTGGATCGGACCCACCTGTGCGTCGAGCGGAATCTCCCCGTCCGTGTCCATCCGGTAGATGACCTCCTCCAGGACCGCCGCCAGCAGGTCTTCGCTGCTCCCCGCCGTGACCGTGCATTCCCGCTCCGCGACCGGTCGTGCCGCGGAGGTGTCGGCAAAGCTCGCGACCACCGCGCGTACGGCCTCACCGATGCACCCCTCGGCCGTCGGCGACCAGGCCTCCATCCGCAGGTCCGCCGTGCGCGGCACGGCCCGGTGGCCGCCGCCTGAGCGCTGCTGCCCGGTCACCGGCGACAGCTCTCCTCGCATCTCCCGTGCGGCCCGCATCTGCGATCGCAGGCCCTTACTCCTCCAGGCTCGACCCGCGCTCCCAGAGCGGGCAACCCCGTCCGGCTTGCCGCCGACACACGGCGGCAATGGCGGACACAGCTCGACAGCCTCTGACCCGCCCGGGCCGATCGGCATATTCAACACCCACCACATGACGAATCGTCAGATACTGGCGCCGTCAGGCAGGCCAAGAATGCATGGCGCAGTGGCCACGCCGGTGCGGTCTCCCTTCCCCGGCCAGCCGACGACCGCGCCGACAACGCCGAGTGCGCCGGCACCGAAGGTGGTGACGGCGTTCCCATCAGCCGTCGGCGACGCCACGCCCCAGGAAGCTGCGACGCCGACCGCAGCCACGTTCGCGAGGCGTCGTGTCGGGGTGGGCGCTTCCGCTCGGGACGGTCACGGGTCCGGGGCCGAGGCCGGCGTGTCGGCGATGCGGATCCGGCGGCCGGTGACGGAGGAGGGCTTGATCCGGACCCATAGGTCGTGTGCTCCGCCCGCCCAGGGGTCGGGGCTGCCGCGCCGGGTCAGGTGCTCGATGGCCTCCGGCTCGTCCAGAACCGTCGCGATGCCCTTCACGAGGACACTCCACCCGGTGCGCAGGGCCTCGTCGATGTGGTCGGCCTCGAAGGCGACCCGGCCGCCGACGGCCGCGGCCGGCGTGCTTTCCGCGGCGGTACGGTAGACCACCGTGCCGTCGAGGACCCGGAAGTTGACCGGAAGGACGACGGGGCCCTCCTCTGTCGACACGGCCACCCTGCCGATACCGCCCGGCGCGAGCCTCGACCAGCATTCCCAGGCCGGCAGCTCCTCCAGCACCGGATGTGCCGCAGCCGCCGCACGACCGGGCGGTATGTCCACTCCTCCGCCCAGCAACTCCCAGGCGGACGTACCGAGCGCGCCGGCCAGCCGCGTGAGGGGGACGACATCCGGTGGACCGGCCGACGACTCGACGTACTCCACGTATCCGACCGCCATGCTGGCCCGCTCGGCCACCTCCTCGCGGCTGAGCCCCAGTTGCTGTCTGCGCTCGGACACGCGCCGCCCGATGTCTCCGGGGTGCGCCAGTCTCGGCTTGACCGAGTCCTTGCCCGTGTTCTCCGTGGACATCTCTTCACTCCTCCGTCCGGGCAGCCGACGAGGGCCACGGACAGGTGGTCCCCAGGTGCGGAATCCGCCTTGTCCGCCCTCCCGGCCTGTGGGCGCCGGGCCGCTCCGCCGCCGACTGCGACATCACCGGTCTGAGCGGCGCTGCTGCTGACCGTGGCCTGCTCCTCTGCACGACGGCTCGCGCCGCCGCCGCTCTCAGGCCGGGACACACCACGACGGCATGACGGTCTCCGCCGTGGGGGGCATCCCAGACGGCGCCTGCCCCCGGCGGCTTCAGCTGAGAAACCGCAGAGCGACGAGGACGTCGGTACGCGCCCCGCACCGCGTCGACGCCCGTCCTCACCCCTCAGGGCCGCGCGCGATCTCGATCCGGCGGGCCTGCTTCTCGACCTCGCCGATCGGGGCCCTCACGGTCAGCACGCCCTTGTCGAAGGTCGCTGTGATGTCCTGCTCGTTCACACCCTCGGGCAGTCGGACACTGCGGGTGAAGGAGCCGTAGCGGAACTCCGAGCGCTGCTTCTCCTTCTTCTCCTCGGTGCGCTCCGCGTGGACGGTCAGCACGCCGCCCTCGACCGTGATCTCGACGTCCTTCGCGGGGTCGATCCCCGGAAGCTCGGCCCTGACCACGTACGCCCCGTCCTCCTCGGACTCCTCGACGCGGATCACGTGCTCGCCCATCCGCAGTTCGACGGGGAAGTCCTCGAACCACTCCGAGAACGGGGGCCACCAGTGCGAACGCCTGTGGAGCAACTCGCCGGCCATCCGAGACCTCCTCATTCGTCCGGGCATCTCCTTCCATCCTGCTGCCCGACCACGGCCACCGCGATCGGGGCAACCACCCGCCAGGGCAACCGCCTTAGACCGACCAGCTGACTCGCATGATGCGGTCGAGGACCGTACCGGGTCGGCCTGATGCCGACCGCCGGGTCGGCCGGACCCGGATCCACCCACTGCCGGGAGTGGCGCGTGCCAGAGCTGCGGTTTCGGCCGTGAGGCCGGAGGCGGCCTCGAAGGAGCCCGCGGGCCTCGCGGCCCGGCCGGCAGGGTTCTGTCCGGCCGTCTGCGGTATCGGTGTTCCGGGGGTCCTTGGCCGTCGCCGGTGACGGAGAGACCCACTCACTGCCGGTCCTCAGGGCGACCTCGACCGTCTTTGCGTATGCGTGGCGGGCCGCGTTGTCTGCACTGCGCGCAGCACGCGACGTGCCCCGTGATCGTGGTTCACACCGCCGCCGGCTGACCGCCGCCCGGTGCCGGCGATTGAGGCGGGTGGCCCCTGCAGGCGGGGCCTCCCGGCGGCCTGGCCGGGCGGACCGGCCCATCGCGGCCAGGAGCAGAACGAACTAGCGTCGATTGCAGGGCGGTGCGCCGATGGCCTGGAAACGCGCCGGGCCGGTACGACAGCTCGGCCGAACACGCTGGGCACTGCGGCCGGACCTCGCCCCAGGCTGTCACATCGGATCCCGAGCACCTCGGGAGCCTTCGTCCCGCCCGAGGAGGACTCGTATGACA
This sequence comes from Kitasatospora sp. NPDC051914, assembly GCF_040680995.1. NCBI lineage: Bacteria > Bacillati > Actinomycetota > Actinomycetes > Kitasatosporales > Streptomycetaceae > Kitasatospora > Kitasatospora sp. NPDC051914. The sequence continues at coordinate 27,746 of NZ_JBFAXX010000069.1, read as the reverse complement.
ACCGGAACCGAGATCGGCACCGAGGTCCTGCGCGAGCTGCTCGCCGTGCCCGGCCCGTTCCTGTCGGTCTACTTCGATCTCGACGCGCGCCCGGAGATGGGCCAGGACACCGAGGAGCGCTGGCAGGGACTGTGCCGCGGCCTCGCCGCGCAGGGGGCCGGGACCGGTGACCTGGGCGCGCTGACGCAGCACTTCCTGTCCTCACAGCCGGGATCCGGCGTGCTCGCGGCCTTCGCCGCAGGCGGCGAGGTGAGGCTCTCCGCCGTGCTGCCCGGCTGCGAGCACCGCGATCTCGCCATGGCCGGGCCACTGCCGCACCTGCTGCCGCTGCTCGCCTGGCGCCAGGACCGCCCCGCGCACGTCGTCGCCGTCGTCGACCGCACCGGCGCCGACCTCCGGCTCTACCCCGCCGGCGCCACCGAAGGAGTTCGCCGCACGGTCACCGGACCCGATGACGAGATCGAACGCAACCAGCCCGGCGGCACGTCCCAGATGCGCTACCAGCACCGCGCCGAGGACTCCTGGGAGCACAACGCCGCCAAGGTCGCCGAAGCCCTCGGCACCGCGCTGGCAGAAGTGGACGCGCACGACCTGATGCTGGCCGGTGACGTCCGCGCCCGCCAGTACCTCACCAAGCACCTGCCCGCCTGGGTCCGGAACAGCGTGTCGATCCGCCCGGTCAGCGGCAGCCGCAGCTCCGACGGCGCCTGGCCCCAGCGCATGGCCCAGGTCGACACCGAGACCTGCCGCGCCGGACGCGACGAGACCACGGCCCTGCTCCACCACTTCGCCGAGGAGCGCTCGCCGCGCGGACATGCAGTGGAAGGGATCACCGCGACCCTGCGTGCCCTCGGCGACGGACAACTGCGCACCCTCCTGGTGACCGACGACCCCGCCTCCCACCACACGGCCTGGTTCGGCCCGAAACCCACCGACATCGCCGACATCGGCACCGCCTTCGCAGCAGACGCCGGACCGCTGGTGGAAACGGGACTGGCCGACGCCGCTGTCCGAACCGCGCTCCTCACCGGAGCCGACATCCGCATCCTCACGCCCGGCACGCCCGGTGCTCCCGCCCAGGGCATCGGCGGACTGACCCGCTACCGCCGACACGCGCCGTGACCGGCACCCGAACGGAGAAGACCCGATGGCGAACCGACCGATGCCCATGCAGACACCCGAGGTCCAGGTCGAGGCCCAGGGCAACCTTCCGTCCGGCATGGCGGAACTCGCCCGTACCAAGCTGCTCGCGCTCCTGAACGAGGTGCGCGAACCCGTCCTGTCCGTCCGGATCCGGCTCACTCGCATGCACAACCCCGCCACCGAGCGGCCCTACCTCGCCCAGGCCAGTCTGGACGTCAACGGCCGCACCGCCCGAGCCCATGTGGCGGCGGGGACCATGACCGAGGCGATCGACCTGCTGCACGACCTGCTGGCCCTGAAGCTGGCCAGACTCCGGAGGCACTGGGAGGCCCGACGTGGTGGCACGCCCGGAGTCGGCGAGCACGAGCACGAGTGGCGGCACGGGTCCGAACCCGCACACCGCCCCGACCACTATCCACGTCCGGCGGACGAGCGGGAGATCATCCGCCACAAGTCCTTCTCCCTCGCCCGCGAGACCGTCGACGAGGCCGCCTTCGATCTGGACACGATGGACTACGACTTCCACCTCTTCACCGAACTGGCCACCGGCGAGGACAGCGTCCTCTACCGCGCCGCTCCGACCGGCTACCGGCTCGCCCAGGTCCATCCCCACCCCGAACAGATCGGCACGACCGCCGTCCGGCTGACCGTCAGCCCCTCCCCCGCGCCCCGGATGAACACCGCCACCGCGAAGAGGCGGATGGACACCCTGGGACAGCCGTTCGTGTTCTTCACCGACGACGTCACCGGACGCGGCAACGTTCTCTACCGCCGTTACGACGGCCACTACGGCCTGATCACACCCGCCGAGTAGCCCACCGACGGGAAACCGCTTCAGAGAGGCAGCCGATCATGACCGACCCCACCGCCGCAGGCACACCCGCCGCGGCCTTCCGCCCTCCGGGCCGCGACCTCGAAAGCACCGTCGAGCGCATCGAACTACTCGAAGCCCAGGTCCAGGCCCTCGGCCAGGCCATGCGTGCCCTTCTCCAAGGACTCGAGGACATCCCCGACCGGGAGCCCGACCCCGAACGCCCGGGTCGTGCCGCCCGTCTGGCCCACGAGCTCCTCCTCGCCCAGGGACTCTGACCACCCGCAGGGAGCGGCCAGTCATGAAACTGACCTTCCTCGGCCCCCTCTACGCACGGCCTGGCCCATACGCCTGTGCCTACGTCGACACCTCTCGCGACCTCGACGAACCTGACCGGGCTGTCGACCTGCGCCGACGGCACCTGGAGACCGAACTCGCCGCCCAGGGCGCCGACACGGCCACCACCGGCGCCGTCACCCAGGTCGTCGGCACCGACCGCGACATCCCCGGCCGACACGGCCAGGCCGTCTTCGCCGCCCACGGCCGGCTCGCGCTCGCCGAGGAACTGCCTGAACCGCCACCCCGCGACTCCGCCCGGTTCACGATGGTGCCCGACGCCATGCCGCTCGCCCTCCAGCACGCCCCCGACATCCCCTACGCCGCCGTCGCCGTCCACCGCGTCACCCGACCGGGCGGCACTCCCACGTCCGAGCTCGAGGTCGACCTCCAGGCGGGTCGGTGGCCCACCGCCAAGGTCGCCCCCGGCCGCCTGACCCGGCATCGGGTCGCGGCCTCCGAGTGGCGGCAGGCCGCCGTAGAGGTCGCCGAAGAACTCGTCGGCCTCGCCGACCGCAGCAAGGCCGAGGCGATCGTCCTGTCCGGCGACCACTGGGCCCGCAACGCCCTCACCCGGGAATTGCCCGCGCGCCTGCGCAAGCGCATCGTCGCCGTAGACAGCGACAGGTGGGACACCGATCCCGAACGCGCGCTCATGGAGGACGAACTCGCCCACCTGTTCCGCGGCCGCCTGTCCGCCCGTGACCAAGCCGGCACGCAGCGCTTCCTGGCCCGCCGCGCCCGCCGCAGCGGCGCCGTCGAAGGCCTCGCCGCCACCGTCACCGCCCTGCGGCACGGCCAAGCCGAAGCCGTCCTGATCAATGACCCCTTCGACCTCGACCAGCAGCTGTGGGTCGGCGTCGCGCCCAAACAACTCGGCCTCACCCAACGTGAAATGCAGGCCCTCGGCATCAACTCCTGGGCGGCACCGGCCGACTCCGCGCTCATTCGCGCGATCGTCGGCACTGGCGCGGACCTCATCGTCATTCCCCACGACGAACTGCCCCTCGACGACGGGCTGGGAGCCCTCCTCCGCTACCCGGACGCCCCCATGTGAACCCGGCAAAACCTTCCGGGTCCCGTCCACCCGTGCAGCCCCGCAGGTCAACTGCGGGGCTGCTGCCCGGGCCCTGTTCCCTTCCCCAGGCCGAACCTGCCAGTGGGCTCCCTACGCCGGTATTGTCCGGATCAGGCGGTGGAGGTCGCCGTCGGGGTCTCGTCGACCCCTCCGGCCTCTCAGCGCGGCCGTCTACTTCAGTCCAGGACAGTGCAGTTGACCGCCCTGGACCGTTCCGGCCGAGCTCCCTCGCTCGCCCTGCAAGCCAACTCCCACGCTACGCTCGCCCCTCCCGCGCACCAGGGCCGAACGGCCCTCTCCCCGGATCCGCCGAGCCCACGGCAGACCCGGCCCGGCGGCATGCCACGAACCCCCGGGCCCCACGGCGGTCAGCGCAAAGGCATCGGCCCGCCCAGCATGCCGCCCGGCCACCGGTCCCAGTGCTCCAGGCGGGCGACCCGGTAGTCCAACCGGTCCCTCAGCAGATCGATCGCCTCGTGCATCGTCTCGGCCACCACCCTCGCCCGCGCCAGACGGCCGTTCACGTCCAGGCTGGCCCAGGCGACCGCCGACCGCCGCACCGCCGGATCGCGTCCTTGTATCAGCCTCACCCGCGCGGACAGCACGGGCTCCCGCGCAAGACGCGCCACACCCAGGACCGTAGTGCGCGCGTACTCGGCCGATTCCGGCGGCATCTCCCCCCGGACCTTCACCTCGATCACGGGCACCAGTGCGGATGCTGAACGGTTCACGCCCGTCCTCCTCACGCTGCGCGGTCACACCGACGACTCCCCGCCCGATTCCGCCCGCCCCGTGCCCTCCCCCTCGGAGCCCGGGACGGCAGGCAGCTTCGCCTTCAGCCGCTTCAACTCCTCCTCCACGTCCTGGTCCGCCCTGATCCGCTCCAGCTCGATCCGAACCTCGTCGGGGCCGGCCGGCGCAGTGGCGTCCTCCAGCACGCCGGACGCCATCAGCTCGTCCAACGCCACGGAGCGGGCCTGCAACTGCTCCGTCCGGGCCACGGCGCGCTGCACCGCCGCGCCGACGCTCCCCATCTCCTCGCCGATGCCCGAAAGGGTCTCGCCGATGCGGGTCTCGGCCTCGGCCCTGGTGTACTCGGCCTTGAGCGTCTCCTTGCGCAGGCGGAAAGCCTCCACCCTCGCCTCCAACCGCTGCGCGGCCGCCGTCAACTTCTCCTCCTCCGCCCGCAGCAACGGTTCCTGCTCCTCCAGACCGCCGAGCTGCCCCTGCACACCCGCCCGCCGGGCCAGCGCCTCGCGCGCCAGGTCTTCGTGTCCGGCGGCCAGCGCCTGTTGCGCCTGCTCCTCCAGCTTCTCGTCCGACTTCCGCAACTGGGCCATCTGCAGCTCCAACCGCTTCCGGCTCGTCGCCACATCCGCCAGGCCACGCCGCACCTGCTGCAACAGCTCCACCTGCTGGGCATACGCGTAGTCGAGCACCTCGCGAGGATCCTCGGCCCGATCCAGCACCTTGTTCGCCTTGATCCGGAACAGCTCTGCGATGCGGTCCGCGATGCCGGTCATGACCATCCGCTCCTTCCTGCAGCGACTCGACCAGGGCAGCCGACGGGGAGCACCTACCGCGTGATCACCGTACTCACAGCGTCAGGGGGCACCTCCACCGTCTCTCCGCGGATGCCGCGGCACAACCCACCGAGCCCCAGCCCTCCCACCACGCACGGCCTGCCCCAAGGACCACGGCATGAGGCGCTGCCCGAACCGCACCGTGCAGTCGTCGTAGCACGCCACGACATCCTCAAGGTCGGCCACCCCCGGCAGGTGGATCGGCGGCTGCCGCTCTGCCACACCTCTCGGCGGCCCGCGCGCTACGCCGGACCGACCTGCGTTTTGCTGAGCTCTACCCCGCTCCGCTGCCGGTGCAGGATGCCGAGGACGACCGTTCCGTCCACCGTCTCCTGCTCCACGAGCAGCGCAGCGAGCTCGTCCAGCTGTTCGCGGTGGCTGCGCAGCAGGTCGACCGCTCGTGCTTCGGCCTGCCGGAGCAGCCGGGCGGCCTCCTCGTCCACGGTGCGCTGGGTCGATTCGGAGTAGGGCCGGCGGAGCAGGTCTTCCGGGCCGGGGCCGAGGTGCTGCGGGGCGGTGGTGGCGTACCCGACCGGGCCGAGCTCGGCGGACAGGCCGAACTCGCGGACCATGCGGGTGGCGACCTGGGTGGCGTTGGCCAGGTCGTTGGCGGCTCCGGTGGAGCCCTCGCCGAAGACGACCAGTTCGGCCGCCCGGCCGCCGAGCTGGACGGTCAACAGGTCCATGAGGTAACTCTCGCTGTACAGGTGTCGCTCCGCTTCGGGCAGTTGCTCGGTCGCGCCGAGGGTCATGCCGGCGGGCAGGATGGTGACCTTGGCTACGGGGTCGGCGTGTTCGCACAAAGCGGCGATGAGGGCGTGCCCGGACTCGTGCACCGCGACCGAGCGGCGTTCCTCCGGGAGCAGGGCGTTGGAGGACTCGCGGCGGCCGAGCAGCACCCGGTCGCGGGCTGTGTCCAGGTCCCCGGTTGTGATGGTGTATCGCTCGGCGCGCACCGCGTTGATGGCGGCCTCGTTGACCAGGTTGGCGAGGTCCGCGCCGGAGAAGCCCGGGGTGGCGCGGGCGATGCGTTCCAGGTTCACGTCGGGGGCCAGGGTCTTGCCCCGCACGTGGACGGCGAGGATGGCGGATCGCTCGGCTTGGTTGGGCAGCGGCACGGTGACCTGGCGGTCGAAGCGGCCGGGCCGCAGGAGCGCCGGGTCCAGCGCGTCGGGCCGGTTGGTGGCGGCCAGGACGACGATGCCGGTGGACTGGTCGAAGCCGTCCATCTCGGCGAGCAGCTGGTTGAGGGTCTGCTCGCGCTCGTCGTTGCCGCCCAGCCTCGTGCCGCCGCCGCGGCGGCCGCCGACGGCGTCGATCTCGTCGATGAAGATGATCGAGGGGGCCCGCTTGCGTGCTTCGTCGAAGAGGTCGCGCACCCGGGAGGCGCCGACGCCCACGAACATCTCGACGAAGGCCGAGCCGGTCACCGACAGGAACGGGACCTCGGCCTCTCCGGCGACCGCGCGGGCGAGCAAGGTCTTGCCGGTGCCGGGCGGCCCGACCATGATCACGCCGCGCGGACCCTTGGCCCCCGCCGCGGCGTATCGCTCGGGGCTGCGCAGGAAGTCGACGACCTCGCTGACCTCCTGTTTGACGCTTTCGTAGCCGGCGACGTCGGCGAACCGGGTGCTCGGGCGCTCGGCCTCGATGATCTTCGCGCGGGAGCGTCCGATCGCGCTGAGACCTCCGGTCATGGCCCGGCTCGCCATCCGGCCGGACCAGAGGAACAGTCCGCCGATGAGGATCAGTGGCAGGAAGATCAGCAGAAAGGAGAGGAACGAGCTGCCGCCACTGTTCTGCTTGGCGGTGATCTCCACGTGCTGGGACTGCAGCTGGGCGGTGAGTGCGCTGCTGTCCAGGGCGGTCGGGATCTGGGTGGTGAACTTGGTTCCGTCCTTGAGTTCGCCGGTGATCGCTCCTTTGTCGGTGATCTCGACCGTCTGGACCTGGCCGGTGTCGACCTTCCCGGCGAAGTCGCTGTAGCTGTAGCGGGTGCCGGCACCGGACGGGCTGCGGGACAGCAGAACGAACAGCAGCATCATCGCGATCGCGGCGGGCAGCAGCCAGCGCCGCCAGGACGGCGGAGGGGTCGGCGCGGGCTTCGGCGGCTCGCGCGGCGGCCCGGGCCTGGCCCGGCCTGTCGGGTGCCGGGCGGGAAAGCGCCTCGGTGCGATCATCTGATGCATTCGAGCCTCCGCGCCCATCGTCCGTCGCGGCGGCCACGGTGGGCAGGGCCGATCGGTCCACCTGAGTCGGGCATCCGGGTAGGCCCGCCAGTCCGCATGCGAGTCCGCCGCAGGAGAACGATCCTGCAGGAGAGCGGACGCTGCTCAACGATGCCGTCATCGGCCTGGGCGTGACCGCCCCCGAGAACCCGGCACATACGCCCCTGTCGAGCGACTGCCGTCGGAGTTCGTCGTCGGCCTGATCGGAAGGACGGAGTCATGGCTGAGGAACCCGACCTCGCGGGGAAGATCGTCGTCGGGGCCGGTGATGGCCTGGCCACCGTTCTCCGGGTGGGGCAGCACGGTCCCGGTCGGCGACGGGTCCCCGTCTTCGTTCACCCCGAGCCCCTCGCCGAGCCGCACATGGACGTGGTCGCTCATGGTCCGGCAGCCTTCACTTCGCACCCGGAACAGGACCCCGTCGGCCACGGGCGACTGCGGACAGGAAAGGGTCGGCCGGAGGCGTCCACCTCGTGAGATCGGAGCACGCGGGCGATCTCCCCGCGCGGACGGGTTGCGCGAGTAGGTGCTTCGGCGGCCCCCGCCGCCGCGGTCACGGTGGCGGCCGGGTCGCCCGTACCGGACTCGGGCCGACGGGCGCGATCACGCCGCAGTCCACGACTCCGGCATCCGGAGGTTGAGGCGATGTCGACAGCCCAGGTCACCGATCTGTACGAGGTGACGATGGCGCACTCGTACCTGCGGGAGCAGATGACCGCTCCGGCGACGTTCGACCTGTTCGTGCGCAAGCTCCCACCCGGCCGCGGCTTCCTGGTGGCCGCGGGCCTGGAACCGGTGCTGGATTTCCTCGCCGAGCTGCGGGTGGACGAGGAGGACGTCGCGGCCTTCGCCGCCGCCCTCGGCCGGCCGTACCAGGACTTGGAGCCGCTGCTCGGACTGCGCTTCACCGGGCGGGTACGGGCCGTGCCCGAGGGACGGATCGTGCTCGCCGGCGAGCCCGTCCTGGAGGTGACCGCGCCGCTGCCCGAGGCGCAGCTGGTGGAGTCGTTCCTGCTCAACCAGGTGTGCCACCAGACGGCAGTGGCGTCGAAGGCGGCGCGGTGCGTGATCGCGGCGGCCGGTCGGCCGGTGGTGGACTTCTCGCTGCGCCGCACTCATGGCGTGCCTGCGGGCGAGCAGGCGGCCCGGTTGGGCGCGCTGGTCGGCTTCGCCGGGACCAGCAACGTGGCCGCCGCGCGCCGGTACGGCCTGCGGGCGGTGGGCACGATGGCGCACTCGTACATCGAGGCGTTCGGCGACGAGGCGGCGGCGTTCCGGGCCTTCGCCCGCGCCCAACCCGGCCCGGCGACCTTCCTGGTGGACACCTACGACACCGAGGCCGGCGTCGCGGTGGCCGCCCGGGTACTGCACGAACTCGGTCTGCACGAAGGCTGCGCGGTACGTCTCGACAGCGGGGATCTCGGCGCGCTCGCCGGCTCCGCCCGCCGGATCCTGGACGCCGCCGGGCTGCCCGGGGTGAGGATCACCGCGAGCGGTGGGCTGGACGAGTACGCGGTGGACGAGCTGGTGCGCACCGGGGCGCCGATCGACCTGTTCGCCGTCGGCACACTGGTCGGCGTGGCCGCCGACGCCCCGTACCTGGACGCGGCCTACAAGCTCGTCGCCTACGACGGCCGACCGATGATGAAGCTCTCCACCGGCAAGGTGACCGCGCCCGGCGCCAAGCAGGTCCACCGCGCCCCCGGATTCACCGACACCGTCACACTGGCCGACGAACCCGCACCGGCAGGCACCCGGCCACTGATGGAGACCGTGATGGCGAACGGCCGCCGCACCGGCCCCGCCCGGTCGCTCACCGAAGCCCGCGCGACGTTCGAAGCCGATCTCACCGAACTCCCCGATGCCGCCGGCCGAATCATCGATCCCCGGCCACCGGTGGCCGCCGTCTCCGAAAGACTGCGTTCACTCACCGACCGGGTCCGCCGATCCATCGAGGCGCGACAACAAGCGGCTCGCGATCCGAACGGCTGAGCGGGCCGCCCCTCGGCGGGGCCACACGACGGAGACGTGTCGGTTGGACGCGACGATCCCGACCTCGGCGCCGACCACGCCGGGGACGGCACGCACCAACCGTTCCATCACCGGCGGTGCCGAAGCGTCGGGCAGCGTCCCGCTCAACGTGATCCGTTCTTCCTTTGCACGGACGTCGACGGCCGAAGCATGCTCGCGGAGCACAATCCCACGAATCCGGGCCGGCCGGGCCCCCGACGCAGATCAGGGCGGACCAGTGGCGAGCGATCAGGTGGGCAGTGGCCGAACTCAGCGGTCGGCGCGGTAGGCGTGGGGGTGTTCGAGGTGGATGCCGGTGTCGTCCTCGCTCCAGTCGAGGGTCTGGTGCACCGCGACCACGCCGTCCACGGCACGGCACAGCTGTTCGACGATCGGACCGAGACTGCGGCGCGGCAGCCGTCCGGTCAGGGTGACCACGCCGTCGTGCACGACGACCTGGACGTCACCCGGTGCCAGCCACAGCGTCTCACCGAGCACGTCGTGGACGATCTCCTCGCGGATGGCAGTGTCGTGGCGCAGGAAGACCTGCAGCAGGTCGCTGCGGCTGACGATGCCGACCAGCCGGCCGACCTCGTCGACCACGGGGAGCCGCTTGACCTTGTGCTTGTCCATCGCGCGGGCGGCCTCCGGGACGGACCAGGAGGCGTGGGCGGTGACGGCCGGGCTGGTCATGAGTCCGCCGGCGGTCTCGGCCTCGGCGCGTGCCCGGTCGGCCGGGTCGAGCCACCGGCCTGCTGTGCGGCCTTCCGGGTCGGGCAGGACGGCTTCCTTGCGGATCAGGTCGGCCTCGGAGACCATGCCGATCGGGCGTTCCTGGTCGTCGACGACGGGCATCGCGGTGATGTCGTTGCGGTGGAACAGCGCCGCGATCTCCTTGAAGGGCGTGTCGGGCCCGGCGGTGACGACCGCCCGGGTCATCACGTCGTGGACACTGCGGTGCTGCATGGTCCTCACTCCTCCGTGGCTGGTCTCCGTACTCACACTGTCCGCCCACCGGGGCGGGACCGCACAGGGACGTTCGGCCCTGCGGCCAGGCCGATGAAACCCGCGACGGCCGAGCCACCACGCGCCATCACGGGAAGTGACCGCTCCCCTCGGCGGTCGCCATGATGACGAACGCCACCTCCCTCGTCCGCAGCCCGCCCGGACCTGCTCACCTTCCTCTGCGGTCTCGGCACCGTCACCGGCGGCAAGTTCCCGGTCGCGACCGACCGCGTCAACCGGCGGCCGTCGATGGCGGCCCACATGGCGCTGCTCTTGCCCTTCCGGCGGTGACACGCGCCGCCCCGGCCGACCCGGGGCTGTGGGCCGTCCGGCCCACCGATCCGGGGCCCAGGGCCCTGGGAGCCGGAGGGCGGCCGGGCGGATGGTGGAGGCACCGGCACCCGCCGGAGGCCCGGCCGAGGAGGTGGCAGACATGCCCCGCATCAGGATCGCCAGGCGTCCCGCCGGCCAGACCCGTCAGCTCCCGCCGCTCGACCTGCGCACACCGTCGGGCCGTCGGCTGCCCTACTGAATCGTCCGGGAGAGAAGCCATGCGCCGAGTGATCCGGTTCGCCGACCTGGAACGGAGCGACGTCGGCCTGGTGGGGGGCAAGAACGCCTCGCTGGGGGAGCTCATCGGGCACCTCGACCCCGCCGGCGTCCGTGTTCCCGACGGCTTCGCCACGACGGCCGACGCCTTCCGCGAGTTCCTGGCGCAGGGCCGGCTGCAGGGCGAGATCGTCGCACAGCTCGACCGGCTGAGGGCGGGCAGCCCGCTCGCCGAGGTGGGCGCCGCCGTCCGCGCCGCGATCCTGGCGACGCCCCTCCCGGCACCGCTCGTCGACGAACTCGCCGAGGGCTACGCGCGGCTGGGCCGCGAAGCGGGCCGGACCGATCCGGACGTGGCCGTGCGCAGCAGCGCCACCGCCGAGGACCTGCCGGAGGCGAGCTTCGCCGGGCAGCAGGAGACCTTCCTCAACGTCCGCGGGCGCGAGGCCCTGCTGGACGCCTGCCGGCGGTGCTTCGCGTCGCTGTTCACCGACCGGGCGATCGACTACCGCGAGCGGCTCGGGTTCGACCACCTCTCGGTGGCGCTGTCGGTGGGCGTGCAGCTGATGGTCCGTTCGGACCTGGGCGGATCGGGCGTGATGTTCACGCTGGACCCGGAGAGCGGCTTCCCCGAGGCCGTCGTGGTGAGCGCCGCGTGGGGGCTCGGGGAGACGGTGGTCAGCGGCCAGGTCGACCCCGACGAGTACCTGGTGTTCAAGCCGCTGCTGAAGGATCCCGGGCTCGACCCGGTGCTGCAGACCGTGTGCGGCCCCAAGCGGCACAAGTCGGTGTACGGGGAGGAGGGCCTCACCCGGATCGTCGAGACCTCGGAGGAGGAGCGCGCCGCCCTGGTGCTGGACCGCGCGGAGGTCCGGCGGCTGGCCGAGTGGGCGGTCGCCGTCGAGGAGCACTACGGCTGCCCGATGGACCTGGAGTGGGCGAAGGACGGCCGCAGCGGGCAGCTGTTCGTCGTCCAGGCCCGGCCGGAGACCGTGCAGTCCCGCCGCCGCGGAACGGTACTGCGCCGCTACCGGCTGACGGGCACCGGCGAGCGGCTGGTGGACGGCATCGCCGTCGGGGAGGCCGTCGGCGCAGGCCCGGTCCGCAGACTGCAGAGCCCTGTCGAGATCGGGAGCTTCCCCGACGGAGCGGTCCTGGTCACCGCGATCACCGATCCCGACTGGGAACCGCTGATGAAGAAGGCGTCGGCGATCGTCACCGACCACGGGGGGCGCACCTCGCACGCGGCGATCGTCAGCCGTGAGCTCGGCGTGCCGGCCGTGGTCGGCACCGGCCGGGCGACCGAGGTCCTGCCCGACGGGCAGCAGGTCACCGTCTCCTGCGCGGAGGGCGCCGAGGGCCACGTCTACCGGGGGAACGTCGACTTCGAGGAGTCGGAGACCGACCTCGATTCGCTGCCGGCCACCCGTACCAAGGTCATGCTGAACCTGGCGGACCCGGCCGCGGCGTTCCGCTGGTGGCGGCTGCCCGCGGACGGCGTGGGGCTCGCGCGGACGGAGTTCGTCGTGGCCCACCAGGTGCGGGTGCACCCCATGGCGCTGCTCCACCCGGAGCGGCTGTCCGCCGAGGACCGGCGGCAGGTGGACGCACTGACCGACGGCCACCCCGACCGCGCCGAGTACTTCGTCGACCGGCTGGCCCAGGGCGTGGCGCGCATCGCCGCCTCCCGATGGCCGGACCCGGTGGTCGTGCGCACCAGCGACTTCAAGACCAACGAGTACGCCCGGCTGGTCGGCGGCGCCCCGTTCGAGCCCGTGGAGGCCAACCCGATGATCGGGTGGCGCGGTGCGAGCCGCTACTACGACGACCGCTACCGGGAGGGCTTCGCCCTCGAATGCCGGGCACTGCGCCGGGTGCGCGACGAGATGGGGCTGACCAACCTGGTGGTCATGATCCCCTTCTGCCGCACCCCCGAGGAGGCGGACCGCGTGCTCGCGGTGATGGCGGACAACGGGCTCGCCCGCGGCCGCAACGGGCTGCGCGTCTTCGTGATGGCGGAGATCCCGGCGAACATCCTGCTCGCCGGGGAGTTCGCCGAACGGTTCGACGGCTTCTCCATCGGCAGCAACGACCTCACCCAGCTCACCCTCGGCGTCGACCGCGACTCCGACCTGCTCGCCCACCTCTTCGACGAGAGCAACCCGGCGGTCACGCGCAGCATCGAGACACTGATCGCCACCGCCCACGCGGCCGGCCGTCATGTCGGCCTCTGCGGCCAACGACCCAGCAACGACCCCGCGTTCACCCGCTTCCTGGTCGACGCCGGCATCGATTCGATCTCGGTCACCCCGGACAGCTTCGCCGCCGTCAAGCAGCAGGTCGCGGCGGCGGAGCACGGGCGGCCCGGCGCGAAGTGAGGACCGCCGTGAACACCGCGCCCGGCACCCCTGGCCCCGCGCCCCGGCCGGGCCTGCTCACCTTCCTCGGCGGCGTCGGCACCGTCACCGGCAGCAAGTTCCTGGTCGAGACCGACCACGCGCGGCTCATGGTCGACTGCGGGCTCTTCCAGGGCCTGGCCGAACTGCGCCGCCGCAACCGCCGCCCGCTGCCGCTCGACCCGGCCGACATCGACGCCGTCGTCCTGACCCACGCCCACCTGGACCACTGCGGCTACCTGCCGCGCATGGTCCGCGAAGGCTTCCGCGGCCCGGTCCTGACCACCCCGGACACCGCCCGGCTCGCCGAACTGATCCTCCGCGACAGCGCCCACCTGCTCCGTGAGGACGCCGAGCACGCCAACCGGCACGGCTGGTCCAAGCACCGCCCCGCCGAACCGTTGTACGACGAGGAGGACGTCGAGAACGCCCTGGGCATGTTCGACCCCGTCCCGCTGGACTCGGACGTCGAGATCGAGGCGGGCACGGTCCTGCGCCTGCACCGGGCCGGGCACATCCTCGGCTCCGCCTGGGCGCACCTCACCCTGGAGGACGGGCACACCCTCGCCGTCAGCGGCGACCTCGGCCGCCCGGTGCACCCCCTGCTTCGCCCGCCCGAGCCGTTCACCGGGGCGGACGTGCTGCTGATGGAGTCGACGTACGGCAACCGTCACCACGAGGAGACCGCGGCCCGCGAGTGGTTCGCCCGTGCCGTCGAGCGGACGCTGGCCCGCGGCGGCACCGTCGTCGTCCCCTCCTTCGCGGTCGACCGCACCGAGGTCGTCCTGCACCAGCTCGCCGAACTGCGCCGCAGCGGGCGGCTGCCGGCCGGCGCCCCGGTGTACGTGGACAGCCCGATGGCGCTGGCCGCGCTGCAGGTGTACCGGGACGCGTTCGCCGTCCGCTCCCCCGAGCTGCGCACGGACGTGCTGGACGACACGACGGCCCTCTCCCCTGAGCCGTTCGAGTTGATCCACTCGCTCCAGGAGTCGCTGGCCCTCGAACGTTCCGCCGTGCCGTCCGTGCTGGTCTCGGCCTCGGGCATGGCCACCGGCGGCCGCGTCGTGCACCACCTGCGGCGCCTGCTGCCCGATCCGCGGAACACCGTCGTCGTGGTCGGCTACGCCGCGGAAGGCACCCGGGCCCGCCAACTGGTCGACGGCGCCAGGGTGCTGAAGATGTACGGCACCTACGTACCGGTCCGTGCCGAGGTGGTGGACGTTCCGGCGTTCTCCGCCCACGCCGATGCGGCGGAGATCATCGACTGGCTGCGGGCCGCGCCGCCGCCGAGCGCCACCTACCTGGTGCACGGCGAGCCCGAGGGGGCCGAGGCCCTCCGCGACCGGATCGACCGCGAACTCGGCTGGACCGCCGTGGTGCCGCGCTCGGGCGAGCGCGTGCTGGTCGGCTGACCGGGCTCGTGCAGGTGCCGACCGCGGCCCGGCCGAAAGCCCGCGTACGGCTCGGGCCGGCACCGTGCCGTCCGGCGTGCCCCGCTTCACGGCCCGACTGCCTCCCCGGCCAGGGCCGGACGGCGCAGCCGCCGGAGGTAGGGGTTGCGGGAGGGCCTGGGCTCGACGTCTCCGGGGTCGCGTTCGGTCAGCGGGGCAAGCCGGGTGGTGTGGTCGCCCAGGACGTCGGTCGCCGTCCCGCCGAGGCCGAGCCACGCAGCCGGCTTCCGGCGGCCGGTTCAGTTCTCGCCGGTTCCGGGCCGGTTCGTGCGGCCGGACCAGCGCGGTTCGACGAGATTCCAGTCGTCGTCCCACGCGGCCGCTGCCCGGTGGTCGAGGATGCCACGGCGCAGGACGAGGAGCACGGCGGAAAGGGTGCCCGCGCCGGCCAGCACGATGAGACCGTAGCCGGCCGCAGACACCGCCATCTGGTCGTCTCGGAGGGGAAGTCCGGCGGGGGCACCGGCATCGTCGACCCACAGCGGGACTTTCGCCCCCTCCGGCGTGCCGCTGGGCACCCTGACGGTGCCGGTCCTGTCGCCGCCGGCCGTGGCCCAGGTGGCCCGGGCCTGCGCCGTGCCGAGTGACTGGCCGGGGGTGCCGACGGCAGCCGCAAGGGTCGTGGCGGTCGCCCGGTGACGGTGCTCGGCCGTCCGGCGGGCATCCGCCCGCATGTCGTTCAGCAGTACCTGAGCGGTGACCAGGGCGGCGACGACCGAGAGCACGGCCAGCAGGACGGCACCGAGGAGCAGCCGGCTGCGAGCCCGGTCGGTCCTGCGGCAGAGCGGGTTGTGATCCAGGCCGGCAGCCCTGCGGAGATGCCGCCGGAGCGGATGGCCGCCCTCGGACGGGCGGGGCGAGGTGGATGCGGCGGGCATGGCGCGCCTCCTCGGTCTCCTGCGGCGGATGCCGCAGGAGACGGGCCGTCAGTTGCCGTTCGGACCACGGTCCTCGTGGGTGTGCAGTTCGGCGCCGATCTGCCGGGCCCAGCGCCGGATGTGCTCGGGGCTGCGGAAGTCGCCGCCCTTGTCGTGCCGGACCATGCTGCGGGCGACAAAGCCCGGCGTCTCGGCGGTGACGCTGCCTCCGAACGTGACGTGCCCACGGGCGCCGAGACGCTCCAGTTCCTCGGCCACCTGGGCGACCGGCGGGATCTCCTGCTGTTCCGCGGAGCTGTCGATCGGCCCGCTGCTGAACAGCCAGACCGGTCGCCGCGCCAGTTCGTCCGCATGGCGGTGGGCGCATTGGAGCGCATCCCGTTGCCAGCGGTTCATGTAGAGGGCACTGCCGAGGACGACGGCATCGAAGTCCGCCACGGTGGTGACCTCGGCGGCGGGGAGGACCTCGGTCGCGAACCCTTCCTCGTCCAGCACCCGGCCGATTTCCTTGGCGATGCCCGCCGTGGCGCCGTGCTTGCTCCCGTAGGCCACGAGGATTCGCTGCTTCGTCATGGTGTGCCTCCCGCGGAACCGGCCCCTGGAGGGGCCTTGTCCAGGCCTCGCCATCAGCTTCGGCCCTGCGTGGCCGGCGGCGACAGGGCCTGGTGTCCCGTACCGGGGGCCGAACGGTCCCTGCCGGCGGGGGACGCAGGGGCGTGTCATGGAGAGACCGGGGCAGCGGGAGCAGGAGCGGTGACGTGCAGGTCTTTGTCGGTTATGCGAGTGCGCACGGTTCGACACGCCGGATCGCCGAACGGATCGCCCGGCAGTTGCGGTCGAGCGGCCACGGGACGGCCGTCCGGCCGCTGGTGCCGGCGAGCGACGTCACGGGCTGCGGCGCCGTCGTGCTGGGCAGTGCCGTCCACGACGGCAGGTGGCTGCCCGAGGCCGTCGAGTTCGCCCGGCGGAATGCCGGTGCGCTCGCCGGGCGGCCGGTGTGGCTGTTCAGCGTGAGTCTCGTCGGGGAGCGGAGCAGCGCCTTCCCACCGGTCGTGGCCCGGTGCCTCCGGCGGCTCAAGGCGCGTTCCGCCGCGGAGTTGCCCGCCGCTCTGCCGGCCGCGATCGCGCCGGTCGGCAGGCACGACTTCGCGGGTGCGGTGGCGCCGGAGCACTGGCCGCCGATCGGCCGGCTGGTCTTCCGGCTGATGGGCGGGCGGTACGGCGAGTACACGGACTGGGGTGAGGTGGACGCGTGGGCGGCGACCGTCGCAGCGCAGCTCGAGGCGACGGCAGACAGCTGAGCAGCGGCGGTCGGGAACGCGCAGCGCGAGGGCCGGCGGACACATCGCTGTCCTGCGGACGGGGAGGCCGTTCGGCCCGGCCGAGGGACCCGCCCGGCCCTGGTGGCGCCGTCGGACTTCTGCTGGTCTGGAGTCCGGGAGGGGCCCGCCCGGAACGCCCGGGGACGGTTCGAGGACGGAGGCCCGCCATGAAGGCCGACATCGGGGACCGGGTCATCGTGAACGCCACCCGGCCCGGCGCCGCACGCCGCGACGGGGAGATCGTGGCACTGCACCATCCGGACGGCAGCCCGCCCTGGGACGTGCGCTGGTCGGAGACCGGCCGGGTGTCCATGTTCTTCCCCGGCCCGGACACCCGACTGCACCACTTCGAGCACCACGAGCAGGACCGGACGGTGCCGGTCGGCCGCGGCGGCATCCTCCACACCTTCGCCGACTGAGGGGCGCCTGGTCCCGGCGCGGTCCCTCACAGCCGGACGACCACGAGCACCGTGTCGTCGGTGGCGCCGCCGGGCGGCAGCAGCCCGGCCAGCACGGCGTCGGCCATGGCCTCGGGAGGGTCCGAGGGCCGGGCGGCGAGGGCGCGGGCCAGGCGGTCGAGGCCGACGTCGATGTCCTCGCGGCGCCGCTCGATCAGACCGTCGGTGTACAGGACGAGGGTGTCGCCCTCCTCGAAGGGGACGGTGGCCTGCGGGCGCGAGACGTGTTCCGGCCGGGCGCCGAGCGGCGGGTCGGTGGCCCGGTCGAGGAATTCGAAGGTGCCGTCGGAGCGCAGCAGCACCGGCGGCGGGTGGCCGGCGCTGCTGTAAGTGATCGTGCCGAGGGCGTGGTCGACGAAGGCGGTCGCGGCCGTCGTGTTCTCCGCGCCGTCGACGGAGCGCGAGTAGAGGCCGAGCACCTCCAGGGACTGGGCGGGGCCCTCGGTGACCCGGGAGGCGGCGCTGAGGGCGCTGCGGAGCTGGCCCATGACACCGGCCGCGGCGAGCCCGTGTCCGACGACGTCGCCGACGGCGACCGCCGTGCGGTGCCGGGGCAGGGCGACCAGGTCGTACCAGTCGCCGCACACGTTGAGCGTGCCGACGGCGGGCCGGTACCGGACCGCCGCGCGGACCCGGTCGATCGGTGCGGGGGTCGGCAGCATGGCCGCCTGCAGTGCGAGGGCGACCTCGCGCTCGCGGGCGTGGGCCTCGCGCAGGCGCTCGTTCAGCTCCTGGAGTTCGCGGGCCCTGGTGTAGAGCTCGGCCTCGAGGATGCGGGCGCGGTTCCCCTCGGGCAGGCCGTGGGCGTTGATGAGTTCGGTGATCTCCTCGACCCGGTGCACCAGGAGCACCACGTCGCCGTCGGGCCCGAGCACGGGAACGTTGACGGGGCTCCAGTAGCGCTCCTGCCACTCGCCCGGCCGCTCCAGGCTCTCGACGTCGTACCGCTGGAGGGCCATGGTGTCGCGTTCACCGGTCTCGAGGACCCGGCGCAGCGATGCCTCCAGGTTGCGGGCGCCGGTGGCCTCCGGGTCGTTCGGGTTGTCGGGGAACACGTCGAACAGGTAGCGGCCGAGGAGCTGGTCGTGCGTCCGGCCGGAGAGGTGCAGGAACTCCTCGTTGGCGTCCGCGTACACCAGGTCGGGGGTGAGCACGGCGACCATTCCGGGCAGGGCACGGAAGACCGCCTGGTAGTCGATCACCCGTCCTTCCCCGGATCCGGGTGGCGGACGGGCCGGACGACGACCACGGGGCACCGGGCGTGGTGGACGCAGTGCTGTCCGATCGATCCCAGCAGCGCCTCGGTGAAGCCGCCGTGGCCGCGGTTGCCGACGACGAGGAGCGAGGCATCGCGGGAGGCGTCCAAGAGGGCGGTGGCGGGGTGGCCCTGGACGACGTGCCGCCGGATCAGGTCCGGTGCTCCGGGCAGGTCCCGAGTGGCCTCGGCCACGGCCTCGTCCAGGCAGCGGCGTGCGGTGCCCTCGAAGTCGAAGCCCCCCAGGAGGGTGGCGGGCATCCCGTAGCCGGCCGGGTACTCCCACGCGATCAGGGCATCGACCGTGCCGCCGACGAGCCGGGCCTGGCGGACGGCCCAGCGCAGGGCCTCCCCGGCGGCTTCCGAGCCGTCCACCCCCACCACGATCCGAGGCGTCCCGCCTGCTCCGTCGTCCACTGTGCACCTCCGGGCGCGCGCCGTGTTCACGGCCACCATCCGTGAGCCGGGCCGGGCCCGCCATCGGAACTCCGCCGCTGGAGAGACCCTGCCGACAGGCCGGGCCGCCGGGCACGGGCGAGGATCGCCGGTACGCGGCAGCCACGGCGACGGGCCGTGCAGGTCACCTCGCCTCGCGCTTCGGCCTTCTCCGCCACCACCTGGCCCGGCCGACCTCCGGGGCTCCGGCTGCCTTGGTGCGGGGCTCGGGCGGCTCGTCACCGGCGTGCGCCGGGGACTGACCGGCGCCGGCCTTCCCGTGCGCGGCACGGAGTTCGGCCAGCCTCCGGTAGAGGTCCTGTTCCTCCTCGCCGGGACGGTCGGGGATCCGTACGGTCACCGACACGCGCAGGTCGCCGCGGGTTCCTCCGTCGGGGCGGGGCAGGCCCCTGCCCGGAACACCGAGCACGGCCCCGGGCTGGGTGCCCGGGGGAACGACCAGTCGGACGTCACCGTCCAGTGCCGGAACCGTCCGTCTCGTACCGAGCACGGCGTCGTGGACCGGGATCTCGATTCCGCACCACAGGTCGGCGCCCTGCCGGGTGAAGCGGGGGTCAGGAGCGGTCCGAACCGCGACGAAGACATCGCCGCTCGCCCCGCGCCCCTCGGGCGGCGGCATCCCCCTGCCGGGAAGCCGGAACACCGTCCCCTCGCCGATGCCGGGCGGAATCCTGAAGGTGACGGGCTCGCCCAGGACGACCCGCCCGGAGCCCGCGCAGGCCGTGCAGGGCTCGTGGAACACGCCGCCTGCCCCGCCGCAGACGGGGCAGGCGGCGGGGCGGCGGACGGTCACGGTCCCGGTGGACCCGGTCAGGACGGCCGACAGCGGTACGGTGAGTTCGAGCTCGACGTCGGCGCCGCGCTCCGGCGGGCGCGTGGCACGGCCGCCGAAGGGATTGCCGAACATGCCGCCGGCGAGCGGGCCGCCGAACATGCCGCCGGGCCGCCCGAAGGACGCTCCGCCGGTCCTGCCGAACACCTCGCCGAGATCGAGTCCGGCGAGCAGGTCCTCCACCGAGATCCCGGCGGGCGGAGTGGCGCCGTGGTGGTCGTAGTCGGCGCGCCTGTCCGGGTCGGACAGCACCGCATAGGCCTCCGCGACCTCCTTGAACCGCTCCTGGGCGTCGGAGCGCGTACTGAGGTCGGGGTGGTACTTGCGCGCGAGGTCGTGGAAGGCCCGCTTCACCGTCTCCCGGTCGGCGTCGTGCGGCACCCCGAGGATGTCGTAGTAGTCCCTGCTGCCGGTCGTCGCCATGCGTCCAGCGTCGCCCGTCCGCACTGCGGTCGCGAGGGGCCGGTCGGCCCGTACCGTGCGGCGACCGGCCCCGCCGCACGCCCGTCCAGGGCCACCGGCGCCGGGTGCGGAGGGTCAGGCCTTCTTGACCACGCTCGACTTGAGCTGCATGGCGCCGAAGCCTTCGATCCGGCAATCGATGTCGTGGCCGTCCACCCCGTCGACCAGGCGGATGTTGCGGACCTTGGTGCCCGCCTTGATGCCCGACGCGCTGCCCTTGACCTTGAGGGCCTTGACGACCGTCACGGTGTCGCCGTCGCTCAGCACGTTGCCGACCGAGTCCTTGATCACCCGCTCGCCGCGGACCTCCGTGCCGCCCTCGGCGGGAGCCCACTCGTGGCCGCACTCGGGGCAGACCATCAGTGCGTCCATCTCGTAGGTGTACTCGCCGGAGCACTTCGGGCACGGGGGCAGGTTCTCGCTCATGAACGCGGTCTTCTCTGTCTGTCGCATACCTCGGGGAAAGGCCCGGGGGCCTGATGAGCAAGTTTAGCA
Organism: Kitasatospora sp. NPDC051914; assembly: GCF_040680995.1. Lineage (NCBI taxonomy): Bacteria > Bacillati > Actinomycetota > Actinomycetes > Kitasatosporales > Streptomycetaceae > Kitasatospora > Kitasatospora sp. NPDC051914. The sequence continues at coordinate 6,998 of NZ_JBFAXX010000069.1, read as the reverse complement.
GTTGCGAATCTTTGCAAATCTGCGTGTGGCGGCGCCCGACCCGTCCGACCGGTACGGTTCCGGGAACGGCAGCCGACCTCGGCCGCGGCGCCCACGGCATTGCTAGAGTCGAACCAGCCACCTCGACACTCGACACGGACGGTGACCCCATGCCTGCCGGTAACACGCGGCAACCTTCCGTCACCACCGTGCCGCTGTACCAGATCAAGGCAGAGTTCTTCAAAACCCTCGGCCACCCCGTGCGCATCCGCGTCCTCGAACTCCTCAGCCAGCGCGAGCACGCCGTCGCCGAGCTGCTCACCGACGTCGGCGTCGAGGCCTCCAACCTCTCCCAGCAGCTCGCCGTCCTGCGCCGCGCCGGCGTGGTCACCTCCCGCCGCGACGGCGCCGCGGTGATCTACCGGATCACCAGCCCCGAGGTCGCCCAGCTCCTCGCCGTCGCCCGCTCCATCCTCACCGACGTCATCACCGGCAGGGCGGAACTCCTCGGCGACCTCCGCCCGGGCCCCACCGACTGACCGGCCCCACCGACTGACCCGGGCGCCCGCACCACCGGCCGAGGGGGATCACAGCGGAGGGATCACAGCATCATAGACTTGAAGAATTCTTCATGTTCGCACATGCTGAAATCCTTGTACTGCTAGTCATACGGAGGAGACAGGACTGATGGCCGTTCCGCTGTACCAGGCCAAGGCGGAGTTCTTCCGAACGCTGGGGCATCCGGTGCGCATCCGGGTGCTGGAGCTGCTCCAGGAGGGGCCTCGTCCGGTGCGCGAGCTGCTGGCGGCGATCGAGGTCGAGCCCTCGAACCTCTCGCAGCAGCTGGCGGTGCTGCGCCGCACCCAGCTGGTCTCGGCCACACGGGACGGCAACACCGTCGTGTACGCGCTGAGCACGCCGGACGTGGCGGAGCTGCTGCAGGCGGCGCGCCGGATCCTCTCCACGATGATCACCGACCAGTCGGACCTGCTGGCCGAGCTCGGCGGGCACGAGCCGCGGGAGGCGGGCGCATGAGCGACCTCGTCCCGGTGTCCGCGCGCCGTCTGGGCGGCCGGCTCCGCGCGGTGCTGCCGGACCGTGCGGTGTGGGCGACGATGCGGCGCTCGCCGCGCAAGGACCTGCTCGCCGGGGTGACGGTGGCGATCGTCGCGCTGCCGCTCGCGCTGGGCTTCGGTGTCGCCTCCGGTGCCGGAGCGCAGGCGGGTCTGGCCACCGCGGTGGTCGCCGGCGCGCTCGCGGCGCTGTTCGGCGGCTCCAACCTGCAGGTCAGCGGCCCGACCGGGGCGATGACCGTGGTCCTGGTGCCGATCGTCCACCGCTACGGCGCCGACGGCGTGCTGACGGTGGGTCTGCTCGCCGGGGTGCTGCTGGTGGCGACGGCGCTCGGCGGCGCCGGGCGTTTCATGGCGTTCGTCCCGGCGCCGGTGGTGGAGGGCTTCACCCTCGGCATCGCCGCGGTGATCGGCCTCCAGCAGGTGCCCGCGGCACTCGGCGTGGCGCCCTCGGGCGCGGAGAACGTCGCCGTCGCCGCATGGGACGCGCTGACCGACTTCGTCGCAGACCCGCACCTCGCACCACTCGCACTGGCCGCGGGCGTGGCGGTGGTGATGCTGGTCGGCGCCCGGCTGCGGCCGGGTGTCCCGTTCTCCCTGCTCGCCGTGGTCGCCGCGACGCTCCTCGCCTCCGGCGCCGATCTGGACGTGGCGACGATCGGACACCTGCCCTCCGGGCTGCCCGCCCCGTCGCTGGCGTTCTTCCACCTCTCCGACGTGCCGCAGCTGGCAACGGCGGCGGTCGCAGTGGCTGCCCTCGCCGCGCTGGAGTCGCTGATGTCCGCCACCGCCGCCGATGCGATGAGCGTCTCGGAGCGGCACGACAGCGACCGGGAGCTGTTCGGGCAGGGCCTGGCCAACCTGGCCGCGCCGCTGTTCGGCGGCGTCGCCGCCACCGGTGCGATCGCCCGCACCGCCGTCAACGTCCGCTCCGGCGCCGCCTCCAGACTGGCCGCGCTCGTCCACGCGGCGGTCCTCGCCGTGGTGGTCTTCGCCGCCGCCCCGCTCGTCGAGGGCATCCCGCTCGCGGCCCTGGCCGGCGTGCTGATCGCCACCGCGGTGCGCATGGTCGAGGTCGCCTCCCTGCGGGCGCTGGCCCGCGCCGGACGCGGCGAGGCCGCGATCCTCGCACTGACCGCGGCCGCGACCCTCGCCTTCGACCTGGTGACCGCCGTCATCGTCGGCCTGCTGGTGGCCGGTGCGCTGGCGCTGCGGCAGGTCGCCCGCTCCGCGGCCCTCACCCGGGTGCCGCTGCACGAGGGCCTGCCGGCCGCCGACCACCATGCCGAGGAACAGGCCCTCCTGGCCGAACACATCGTCGCCTACCGCATCGACGGGCCGCTGTTCTTCGCCGCCGCCCACCGCTTCCTCCTCGAACTAGCCGAGACCGGCGACGTGAAGGCGGTCGTCCTGCGCCTGTCGCGAATCACCGCGATCGACGCCACCGGCGCGCTCGTCCTCGGGGACGCCATCGACAAGCTGGAGCGGCGCGGCATCCTCGTCCTGGTCTCCGGCGTCCGTGAGGACCACCTCAAGACCCTGGACGCGCTCGGCGTGCTCGACCGCCTGCACACCGGGCACCGCGTCTTCGCCGCGACGCCCGAGGCCATCGCGTACGCCCGCGACCACCTGCCGGGCGTCCTGGCCGACACCGCCGGCGGAGGGCGCTGACGAGGCCCACGGCCCGGCTGCCGTCCGGCCGGGCGACGCCTCCTACCGCCCCGTCCCCACGGTGTTCGGTGCGCGACTCACCGCAGACCCCGTTCCGGGCCCCGCCGCGCCCCTGCCGCCGGGCGGCACGCCCGGCGGGTGTGCCGCGCTGCCCCGTTGGCACGACCGGCACAGGACGTAGGCCCTGCCGTCGGGCGTGGACACGGTCCCCCACCCGCTGCAGATCCGGCAGGACCGTGCGCTCTCGAGGTCGACCGCGGGATGCGGACCGTCGGCAGTGCTCATGGGTTGCTTCCTCTGTTGCCCTGGGGCCCAGGATCCAACAACATGAAGAATTCATCAACTCAACATGTCATGGATTGCAGTCGAGTCGGCCCGCTTCCGGCAGAAGCCGATCGCTTGCGGTCATATCGGCGAGCTGTGCCGTTCGCTTTCCTAGGATCGCCCGACAGAAGTGGACATCAGCGCGCCGGGGCACGACCCTGCGCCACGAACGGCTGGAGGAGAACTTGGCCGGGATCGAAACCTCGCTCAAGGACGCGATGACCATCGACGGCGCGATCGGGGCCGCCCTGGGGGACTACACCAGCGGCATGGCGCTGGGCACTGCGGGGCCGACCGAAACCCTGTCCGTCGCGGCCGCCGCCACCACCGACATCCTGCGCGCCGAGATGCGCGCCCTGGACCTGGCGGGCCAGGGCCACCAGAAGCTGGAGGACATCCTGATCAGCCTGACCGGCCAGTACCACCTGATCCGGCCGCTCACCCGGCACCCCGGGCTGTTCCTCTACCTGATGCTCGACCGCAACCGGTCCAACCTCGCCATGGCCCGCCACCACGCCCGCCGCATCGAGGCCGGCCTCGAGGTGTGACCGAACGTCAGCCGCGGGAGGGGTCGGCAGCAGGGGTGAGCAGGCCTTCGAGGAGTTCGGCCTGGTCGGTGATGACGCCGCCGAGGATGGACCGGGCGACGCGCAGGAGGTGGGTGACCTCGGGGCTGGTGAGGCTGTACACGACGGTGGCGCCCTCGCGCCGGGCGGCCACCAGGTTGCCGCGGCGCAGGACCGCCAGCTGCTGGGACAGGTGGGCCGGCTCGACGCCGACCTCGGGGAGGATCTCGGAGACGGCGTGGTCGCGTTCGCCGAGCAGTTCGAGGACGCGGATGCGCACCGGGTGGGCGAGCGCCCTGAAGAACTCCGCCTTCACCTGGTACAGCGGCACGCCGACCACCGGTGGCGGGGGCGGGGTATCGGCGTTCACGTCGTCACCGTCTCGATCGGGCCGCCGGGGCGGAGCATCATCGGCTGTCGACCTTAGCAACCGCGCACACCGGGGCTGCGGGAGCGATTCAGCGCACGCCCAGCACCACCAGGGCCACGTCGAGGTCGGCGCAGAGCCGGAGCACCGACAGGGCCGAACTGCTCCTCAGCAGGTCCGCCTTCCGCTGCCCGACACCGCAGACCGCGAGCGGGCCGCGGTCGTGCAGGCGGCCGGCGGCGGCCACGATCGCGGCCTCGCCCTCGGCGCCCCAGCCCGTCAGGGCGGACACGTCGACGACGATCGGACCTGGGCAGCGCGCCACGGCCCAGTCGAACGCGCCCTGGAAGCGGTGCGTGGCGCGCGCTCCCAGGAAGCCGGAGAGCCGCAGGACGCCGGCTCCGTCCACCGTCACCAGTTCCCACTGCATGCTCACCGCCGCCCCCGAGCACCACACCCGGGGCGGCGGTGAGTGCGCGCGGACCTCCCGCGACCGGCAGGGCCGGACAGGAGGAGGGAACGCCCGGACCGCAGGCACCGCTCACCCGGCGCCGGGCGGCACACGACACCCGGCGCCGCATTCGGAGCAAGCGGCGCCATCCGGCGACGGTCCGACGAGATACGCATTCCCTCCTCCTGCCCTCGCACGCAGTTGCCAATATTAGCAACTGCTAAGGTCATCATGTGACAGCCACCGGAAGCGGCTGCCACCGGCTCGCCGCCCCGGTCACACCGACGCCGGGGCGGCGGGGCCGTGACCTGCCCGGAATCCGGCCCGCGACCGGCATGCCCGCCCGGATGGGGCCGATCGGCCCTTGCAACGGCCCGGCGGCGGAGGGAACGTGATCTCCATACGACTCGGAGCGATCGCGAACACCTCATGAATGACGAAGCCGCACAGCGGCACCCCAGGGACCACCGGACCCGGCCACCGCTCGGCGCACGGCGGATGGCGGCGCTCGGGCGCAGTGAGTGCCTGAAGCTGCTGGCCGGCGTACCGCTCGGCAGGGTGGTCTTCACCAAGGACGCCCTGCCGGCCATCCGGCCGGTCAACCACGTCGTCGCCGACGACGCGATCATCATCCGCACCCACGAGGGCGCCGCCCTGACCACCGCCACCGCGGGCGCCGACGGGTCCGGCACCGTCGTCGCCTACGAGGCCGACGCCATCGATCCCGACACCCACCTCGGGTGGAGCGTCGTCATCACCGGCTACGCCCGGCCCGTCACCGACCCTGACGACCTCGTCCGCTACGAGCAGCTGCTGCAGCCCTGGGTGGACGCGCCGATGACCCGCACCGTCCGCATCGACCCCGAACTCGTCACCGGGTTCCGCCTCACCGAACAGCTCCCGGCACCCGGCACGGCAGCACCGGAATGAGGCCCCGCCTTCGCTACGGATCACCGTTCCGCGCGCCGGACGACCGGCTCCGCACCGGAGCGCGGCCCGGCACCGGCAGGAGCAGAGTGGAGTCAGCACGGTCGGCGGACAGGCATTCAAGGGGGCGTGGATCGGGAGGTTCACGATGACCTTCGTACAGATCGTCGAGTGCCGCACGGAGCGGCCGGACGAGCTCAACCAGCTGATGGACACCTGGATCGCACAGACCGAGGGCAAGCGCACCGCCACCCACACCATGGTCGGGTCGGACCGGGAGGACGCCCAGCACATCGTGGAGATCGTCGAGTTTCCCTCGTACGAGGCGGCGATGCGCAACTCCGGCCTGCCGGAGACCGACCGGATCTTCCGGGAGATGGTGGCCCTCTGCCAGGAGCCGCCCACCTTCACCAACCTGGACCTCGTCCGCGACGAGCAGCTCCTCAAGGACTCGGCCCGCCGGCTGCTGATGGAACCCGCGGCCGGGGACATGTCCGCCATCGACGAGCTCGTCGCACCGGACTACCGGGACCACGATCCGTCGATGGACGCCGACACGGTCGGCCCGGCGGCCGTCAAGGAGATGATCGAGGGCTACCGCCGCGCGTTCGACTTCACCTTCGACATCCAGAGCCAGATCGCGGAGGGGGACCAGGTCGTCACCCGCTGGATGTGGCGCGGCACCCACATCGGCGAGTACATGGGCATGCCCGCCAGCAACAAGACCGTCGAGGCCGCCGGCATGACGATCTGGCGGTTCGAGGACGGCAAGGCCGTGGAAGGCTGGTGGAGCTGGGACGCCGTCGCCATGATGCGCCAGATGGGCATGCTTCCCGGCTGACCGGGACCACGACACCTGCGAGGTCCCGGGTGCAGGGCCGTGTTCACGCCTCCGGCACGACGGCGACGGGGCAGGCGGCGTGGTGCAGGACGGCGTGGACCACGGGGCCGAGCATGACCACCGGGCCGACCGGCCGGCGGCCCAGCACCAGCAGCCGGGCCTTGGCCGACGCGTCCACCAGCACCCGGCCGGGGCCGGCGTGCTCGACGTCCTCGTGGACCTCGACGTCGGGACGGGCCGCCTTCCAGGGCTCCAGGGCGGCGCCCAGCAGCGCGGCCTCACCGTCGTGCTCCCCCGACGGCACGGGCCCGGCGTGGACGGCCCGCAGCGGCAGCCCGTAGCGGTGCGCGGCGGCGAAGGCGAAGCCGAGGGCCGCCTCGGCGGGACGGCGGGCGTCCACGCCCACCACCACCTCCTCGCGCGGGTGCCCTCCCGGCGGTTCCGCGGGGAGTACCACCGTCGGGCAGCCCGTCCGGGCGGCGAGGTACAGGGCGGTCGAGCCGACCCGCAGCTCCGGGAAGCCGTCTCCCCCGCGCGCTCCGAGCACCAGCAGGTCGGCGTCCTCGCCCGCGGCGAGCAGCGCCGCCGGCGCCACGTCGTGGGCCTCCTCGGTCCGCATCCGCAGGCCCGGCCAACGCACCGCCAAAATGTGCTCCACCTCGTGGAGGAGGTCGCCGCCGGGCCGTCCGGCCGCGGTCCGGGCAGGGAGCAGGTGGGGCATCAGCGGCAGGGCGTGCAGGACGCGGAGCGGGCGGTCCCGCAGCAACGCCTCGCGGGCGGCCCAGTCGGCGGCCGCCAG
>NZ_JBFAXX010000068.1:0-40205 GCF_040680995.1 Kitasatospora sp. NPDC051914 | reverse complement strand
CCGCCAGGACACCCCGAAGAAGAAAGCCCGAGACCGTCAGATCCCGGGCACCTCGACCTGCCCATTGACAGACCTGGCCCTCATGGGTGCGGAAACGGCGTTCGAGGTGCAAGCGGAAGACGTGGTCGACCGGACTGTTCAGGGTGTCTCTCCCGCCGGGAGCCGAGGGGTGATTCGGGCTCTTTTCGATCGGCGGAAGGTGCCGTTCCTAGCTGAACCGACTCTCGCTTGATCACGCTGCCGGACCCGATTTCGACGTTGTGAGTGCTTCAGAGGCCTGAACTCATGAGGCCCGATCCTGCCAAGGTCAACGTCCGCTCGCCAGGCGCTCCCGCCCTCCCGAACCCCTTCGCGAACGAGAGAGACGAGCGTGGCTGGCCGACTGGAGCGTCCAGCCGGAGGGGTGACAGGCCCCTCCAGGGGCCCGGACCGGCTGGCGACAACCGGCAACGTTCAGATCCGGACTCGTCGAGGCGTCGCCTGCCCCTCATGAGAGAGCGGCCAGCGCCTGCGCGGCAAGCATCTCCTCCAGGGCCAGTAGGGCGCACGGGGCGTGCCGGGTGTCGATGCGGACGGTGTAGATGAAGCGCGTCAGCTCCGGGTCGGCGAGGGGGCGGGCCACCACCCGGGTGCTACCCGGGGGGACGGCCAGCTGCGGCATGACGGCGACGCACAGGCCGGCGGCCACGAAGCCCAGCACGGTGTTGAAGTCGTCGCCGTCATATGCCAGGCGGGCCTGGAATCCCGGTGTTCTGGCCATCTGGGCGAGCAGTTCGAGGCGCAATGCGGCCTCCGGAGCCGCGATCCACGTCTCGGACGCGAGGCCGGCCAGGTCGATGACGTCCCGGTCGGCGAGATGGTGGTCGGCCGGGACCACCGCCACGACGGGGTCCCGTGCGACCAGTGTTCGGCGCAGCGTCCGGGGCGGTGGCAGTGGGATGAAGTCGTAGTCGTAGCTGAGGGCCAGGTCCATGTCTCCCCGCTTGAGCCGGCTGTAGCCGGCTTCGGGTTCCACTTGGGAGAGGCTGACCTGCACGTCGGGACAGGTCGTCTGAAGTTGTGCCAGCGCTTGCGGGACGATGCCGGCGGCGGCGGAGGCGAAGGCGCCGAGCCGGATCCGTCCGGCCGTACCCGCACGCATGGCGTCGAGTTCCACGGATGCCGCCGCCCATGCGCTCCGGACACGCTGTTCGGCGTCGAGGAGGACCATGCCTGCGGGGGTCGCGCGTACGGGGCGGCGCTCGATCACCCGGAGGCCGGCGCGGCGTTCGAGTTCGGCGATCTGTTGCGAGACTGCGGGCGCGCTGTAGCCCAGCTCGCGTGCGGCGGCGTTGAAGGAGCCGTGGCGGACCACGGCTTCGAGGGTGGCGAGCAACCGGGGGTCGAGTCTCTGCACGGGGTTAAGGCTCGCTTATCTGTCGCGAAGAAGTCTTTTCTTGTGCTTAAGCGTGAACGACAGCAGGATTCTTGCTCGCGGCCCGGGTGCGCAAGCCTTCGGCACCGGGTCTGCGGCCGACCCTCTCCTTGTCATCGGGCGCGTCCGTGCGCCCGCAGTGCCGAACCCCACCTCCGAAGTCCGTCCGCACATGCGCCCGTCGAGTGGGTGGGCTGCGGAGGAGACGGCCGTCGACGATCGAATTCCAGGCCCTGAAAGGAAGTGGTATGCCCAAGCCACTCATCGGACTCACCACCTACCTCACCGATGCCCAGTGGGGGGAGTGGGAGCTGCCCGCCGCGCTGCTGCCCGCGGCGTACATCAGCTGCCTCCAGGTGGCGGGCGGCCACGTCGTCCTGCTGCCGCCGGACGCGCCGGAGGTCGCGGCCGACGTCGTCGCGCGTCTGGATGCGATCGTCCTGACCGGCGGCGAGGACGTGGATCCCGCGCTGTACGGGGCGCAGCCGCACCCGTGCACGGGACCGCCGGTCCGCGAACGCGACCGGTGGGAGCGGGCCGTGCTGGCCGCCGGCCTCGCGCGTGACGTGCCGGTGCTCGGAGTGTGCCGGGGAATGCAGTTGATGAACGTGCATGCGGGCGGCACCCTCATCCAGCACCTGCCCGACGAGGTGGGTCACCACGGGCACAACCCGTACGGGGGCCACTTCGCCCCCCATGCCGTCACCACGGTGCCGGGGACGCGGATCGGAGCGCTCCTCCCGGGGACCAGGCAGGTCGCCACGCACCACCACCAGGCGGTGGCGTCCCTCGGGGCAGGCCTGGTCGTGAGCGCGCGTACGGCGGACGGCACCATCGAGGCGATCGAGAGCAACCGGCACCGCTTCGTCGTGGGCGTGCAGTGGCACCCCGAGATGGCTTTCGATTCGGCGGTGGTGTACGCCCTGGTGGCCGCCGCCGGGTCCACTGCGAACGCCACTCCGGATCGCACCGTAGAGCGGAAGGCTCGCGCGCGGCGCAGTTCGCCGGACGTCACCGTGTCGACGCCGGTGTCTTGACACCGCTGCGCTCCAACCCTCAAGATCGCCTCGTGAACCTGTCAGACAGCCAGACAAGTGGTGGGATTCCGCGGCGCATCAGCGCGATGGAAGCAGTCTTCGGCCACCTGCGCAGCGCCATCGAGCGCGGTGAGTACGCCGTGGGGGACAAGCTCCCCTCGGAAGCGGAGTTGTGCCGCACCCTGGAGGTCAGCCGGCCCGTGCTGCGGGAGGCGCTCCGCGCCCTGCAAGCCATGGGCCTGACCGTCTCGAAGACCGGCAAGGGCACCTTCGTCGTGGCGAGCGCGGTCGAAGACCCCACCTTCGGCGACTACGCGGCCAGCGACCTCCTGGAGGTGCGCCGCCACGTCGAGATCCCGGTCGCCGGCTACGCGGCGCTGCGCCGCACCCCGGAGGACCTGGACCACCTGGCCCACCTGCTCGACCGGATGGAGCGGGAGACCGACACCACCGCCTGGGTCGCGCTGGACACCGTCTTCCACCTGGCGGTGGCCGAGGCCTCCCGCAACCCGGTCTTCCGCCGGGTCATCGAGGAGATCCGTGACGCACTGGCGCGCCAGTCGACCTTCCTCAACGAACTCGGCGGCCGGCGCGAGCAGTCCAATTGCGAGCACCGGGCGATCGTCGAGGCCCTGATCGACGGTTCCGAACACGACGCGGTGGAGGCCATGTCCCACCACCTCCGCCAGGTCGAGACGACCCTCACCGACATCGTGCGCCCCAAGCGCACGGAGTCCCCCACGGAAGGCATACCCGAGGCGTGAGCGAGCAGTTCCTCAAGGACGAGAAGCGCCCCACGACCCGTCACGTCGATGCCGGGGACACCGGCTACAGCAAGTCCCTGAAACCCCGGCACGTCAACATGATCGCCATCGGCGGAGCGATCGGCACCGGCCTCTTCCTCGGTGCGGGCGGACGCCTCGCCGACGCCGGGCCCTCCCTGTTCGTCGCGTACGCCGTCTGCGGCCTCTTCGCGTTCCTCGTCGTGCGCGCGCTCGGCGAACTCGTCCTGTACCGCCCGTCCTCCGGCGCCTTCGTCTCGTACGCCCGGGAGTTCCTCGGCGAGAAGGGCGCGTACACGGCGGGGTGGATGTACTTCCTCAACTGGGCGACCACCGGCATCGCCGACATCACCGCGGTGGCCACGTACACCCACTACTGGGGCATGTTCTCCGACGTCCCGCAGTGGGTGATCGCACTCGTGGCCCTGGCCCTGGTGCTCACCGTGAACCTCATCTCGGTGCGGATCTTCGGCGAGCTGGAGTTCTGGTTCGCCGTCGTCAAGGTGGGCGCACTGGTGATCTTCATGAGCATCGCGATCTTCCTGCTGGTCACCCGGCACCCGGTCGACGGCTCCGTACCCGGCCCGTCCCTGATCACCGACAACGGGGGCGTCTTCCCCAACGGCCTGCTGCCGATGCTGCTGATCATCCAGGGCGTCGTCTTCGCCTACGCCTCGGTGGAACTCGTGGGCGTCACGGCCGGGGAGACCGAGAACCCCGAGAAGATCATGCCGAAGGCGATCAACTCGATCATGTGGCGCGTCGGCCTGTTCTACGTCGGCTCGGTCGTCCTGCTGTCGATGCTGCTGCCGTGGAACAGCTACAGCGCCGGCCAGAGCCCGTTCGTGACCGTGCTCTCCCGCATCGGCGTCCCGGCGGCGGGCGGCGTGATGAACCTGGTCGTCCTCACCGCGGCCATGTCCTCGCTCAACTCGGGCCTCTACTCCACCGGCCGGATCCTGCGCTCCATGGCCGTCAACGGTTCCGCCCCGCGGTTCACCGCCCGCATGAGCCGCAGCCAGGTGCCGTACGGCGGCATCCTGCTCACCAGCGGCATGTGCGTCCTCGGCGTCGGTCTCAACTTCGTGGTCCCGGCCGACGCATTCGAGATCGTGCTGAACTTCGCGGCGATCGGCATCCTCGCCACCTGGGGCATGATCATGGTCTGCCACCTCCTGTTCTGGCGCAAGACCCGCGACGGCGAACTGACCCGCCCCGGCTACCGCCTGCCCGGCTCGCCGTGGACCGAACTCGTGACCCTGGCGTTCCTCGCCTCCGTCCTGGTCCTCATGTACGCCGACGGCGGGGCCGGGCGCGCCACCGTGCTGTGCCTGCCGCTGATCGCCGCAGCGCTGGTCGCGGGCTGGTACGCGATCCGCGGGCGCATCGCGCGCGCCGCCGCCGGGACCGACGGCTGAATCCGGGGCGGCCCCGGGAGCCCCACGGACCCGCCGCACATCCGCCCCGGGCGCGCCGCCCGCAGGCACACAGGTCAGCAGCCCAATCCACCACCGATCGAGGCAGTCATGCTCAGCAGCCCCCTCGCGGACGCGCCCGCGATCCGCGAGCCCCGCCACGTGCCCGTCGCCCACGTCACCCGGGGCGGTGTGGTCGAGGGCGTCCACTACGGCTCCGTCGTCGTCCTCGACGGCGACGGGAGGGTCCGGTTCCGCCTGGGCGACATCGAGGCGGCCTGCTACCCGCGCTCCGCCCTCAAGCCGGTCCAGGCCGTCGCCATGGTCAGGGCGGGGCTTCCGCTCGACGGCGACCTGCTCTCCCTCGCGATGGGCAGCCACTCCGGCGAGGAGCGCCACCTCGCCGGTACCCGGCGGATTCTGGCGCTCGCCGGCCTCACCGAGGACGACCTGCGCAACGTGCCGGACCTGCCGTACGGTCAAGCCGTCCGCGACGCCTGGGTGCGCGAGGGCCGCCCGCCCTCCCGGCTCGCCCAGAACTGCTCCGGCAAGCACGCCGCGATGCTCTACCTCTGCACGCTCAACGGCTGGCCTCCGGAGACCTACCTCGACCCGGCCCACCCGATCCAGACGGCCATCGCCGAGGTCGTCGAGGAGCTCACCGGCCAGCGCATCGCGCACGTCACCGTCGACGGCTGCGGCACCCCGCTGTTCGCCGTCTCCCTGCACGGCCTCGCCCGCGCCGCCGCCCGCATCGCCGCGGCGGCGCCGGGCACGCCCGAGTTCCGGGTGGCGGAAGCGCTGCGCGGGCACCCGGAGATGGCCTCCGGTGCCGGGCGGGACGTGGCCGCGCTGATGCGAGCGGTGCCCGGACTGCTCGCCAAGGACGGCTTCGAGGGCGTCCAGATCGCAGCACTGCCGGACGGCCGCGCCGTCGCCGTGAAGATCGCCGACGGCGCGAACCGGGCGCGCGTTCCGGTGGCGACGGCCGCGCTGGCCCTCGCGGGAGTCGATCCGCGGCTGCTCGCCGGGTTCGGGGGAGAGCCGGCGACCGGCGGCGACCGATCCGTCGGCGGCGTCCGACCGGTGGCGGCACTGGACCCGTCGGCCCTGCTCGCCCCCGCGTGACCCGACCCACCACTCCAGGAAGAAGAGGACCCGCACACCCATGACCGCCGCCACCCGCAGCGAGCACGACCTGCTCGGAGACCGCGACGTCCCCGCCGACGCCTACTGGGGCGTCCACACCCTGCGCGCCACCGAGAACTTCCCCATCACCGGCACTCCCATCTCCGCCTACCCGCACCTGATCGACGCCCTGGCCGCCGTGAAGGAGGCCGCCGCCCTCGCCAACGAGGAACTCGGCCTGCTGGAACCCGCGAAGGCCACCGCGATCGTCGCCGCCTGCCGCGAGATCCGCGGCGGCAGGCTCCACGACCAGTTCGTCGTCGACGTCATCCAGGGCGGCGCCGGTACCTCGACCAACATGAACGCCAACGAGGTCGTCGCCAACCGGGCGCTGGAACTGCTCGGCCACGCCAAGGGCCAGTACCGGCACCTGCACCCCAACGAGGACGTCAACCTCGGCCAGTCCACCAACGACGTCTACCCGACCGCCGTCCGGATCGCGACCGTCTCCGCGGTGCGCGGCCTGCTCGACGCGATGGCCGTCCTCCAGGACGCCTTCGCCCGCAAGTCCGTCGAGTTCCGCGACGTGCTGAAGATGGGCCGCACCCAGCTGCAGGACGCCGTGCCGATGACGCTCGGGCAGGAGTTCTCGACGTTCGCGGTCATGCTCGACGAGGACCGCAGCCGGCTCGCCGAGGCCGTCGAGCTGATCCACGAGATCAATCTCGGTGCCACGGCGATCGGCACCGGCCTCAACGCCCCCGCCGGGTACGCCGAGTCCGCCCGCCGCCACCTCGCCGACATCACCGGGCTGCCGCTGGTGACCGCCGCCAACCTGATCGAGGCCACCCAGGACTGTGGCGCGTTCGTCCAGATGTCCGGCGTGCTCAAGCGGATCGCCGTCAAGCTGTCCAAGACCTGCAACGACCTGCGCCTGCTGTCCTCCGGCCCGCGCGCGGGCCTCGGCGAGATCAACCTGCCTCCGGTGCAGGCGGGTTCGAGCATCATGCCCGGCAAGGTGAACCCGGTGATCCCCGAGGTCGTCAACCAGGTCGCCTTCGAGGTGATCGGCAACGACGTCGCCGTCACCATGGCCGCCGAGGCCGGCCAGCTCCAGCTCAACGCCTTCGAGCCGATCATCCTCCACTCGCTGTCGGAGTCCATCACCCACCTGAGCGCGGCCTGCCGCACCCTCGCCGAGCGCTGCGTGGTGGGCATCACCGCCAACACCGAGGTGCTGCGTGCGACCGTCGAGAACTCCATCGGCCTGGTGACCGCCCTCAACCCGCACATCGGGTACACGGCTGCCACCGACATCGCCAAGGAGGCCCTCGCCAGCGGCCGGGGCGTGGCCGAACTCGTCCTGGAAAAGGGCCTGCTCCCGGCCGGGACGCTCGCCGCCCTGCTCCGGCCCGAGGTGCTCGCGGGAACCGGCGCAGCCCTGGCCTGATGACGGGGCGCAGTAGGGGTAGCAGCAGTCGTCGAGGGTCTCGGCGGAGGCGTCACGGATGAGGCGGGCGCCAACAGGGCGGCGATCGAAGGAGAAGCGGCGGGGTTGTTCACCGCCCTGCCGGAACTCGGCCACCACACCTGCCTCCACGCCGAACCGCTGCCACGGCCACGTGGCCTCGGCGCTTCGCTCCCGGGCGGCCGAACACCGGGCGGTGTTCCCGGCTGGCGGCTGACCGCCCAGGCATAGGCCGATCTTTCCGGTCTGCCGAATCGAGTGCTGTCGAGAGCTTCGACGGCGTCGTCTGCGGACTCCTTGAGGAGGTGGCCGAAGAGGTCGACGTGATGGCGAGGGCGGCGTGGCGCAGGGTCTTGGGGTGCTTCCCTGCCCACCTTGGAGGCCCACTGGATCGCACTGACCCTGAATCCCCACCGTGTCACCGATACTGACCTCGGTGTTTCGAGATGACGGATTTGGTGTTTGGCTGACGGGGGATCAGCAGCTGCGGTAGGCCGTCGGGCATGCGATACACGCCGGCCCGCAGGGCGGTGGCGACCTCCTCGTCCCCAACTTTCCCGAGCCCGAAAACCTGCCAGTTACTTGACGCGGGACACGTTCTCACGGCGTCGGACCGGTCTTTGGTCTTGCGGCGCGGGCGTAGCGGGTGGCGAGGTCTGCGAAGGCGGTGGCCAGTTGGGGTGGGCCGATGACGTCGATGTCGGTGTCGAAGCGGCCGATGGTCGCGGCGAGTCCGGTCCACGACCAGGAGCCGAGGATGAGCCGGCAGCGGTGCGGGTCCAGTTCCTCGACGATTGCGTCCGGGGCGAAGGGTGCGACCTCGGCGGCCGGGAGGTGGAGGACGACTTCGCCCCGGCAGGGCCAGTCGGTGGTGGTGCCGTCGTTGCCGCGGAACCGGCTGGTGATGAAGGTCGTCACGGTGCCGCCGGGGAGGTCGCGGGGGGTGAAGCGGGGGCCGGTGGGTGTGCGGGGTCGGATGCGGTCGACGCGGAAGGTGCGCCAGTCCTCGCGGTCGAGGTCCCAGGCCACGAGGTACCAGCGATGACGCCGGGTGACCAGGTGGTGGGGTTGCACCCGGCGGGGATCGTCGCTCGGGGTGCCGGGGGCCGGGGTGTAGTCGAAGCGCAGTTCTTCGCGGGCGTGGATGGTGCGGCTCAGGTCCATCAGGACCTGGGTGTCGACCTGGGGGGTGTCGCCGGTGGCCTCGGGCGGTGGGACGGCGGTGATGTGCAGCAGGTCGATGCGGTGGCGCAGGCGCGGTGGCATGACCTGGCGCAGGGTGGCCAGGGCGCGGGTGGCGTCTTCGGCGACGGCGGCGTTGGCGGCTGCGGTCTGCAGGGCGACGGCCAGGGCGACGGCCTGGCCGTCGTCGAACAGCATGGGCGGCAGGTGGGTGCCGGCCTCCAGGCGGTAGCCGCCGGCCGGTCCTTTGACGGTCGTGATCGGGTAGTCGAGTTCGCGCAGCCGGTCGATGTCACGGCGCACGGTGCGCGCGGTGATGCCGAGACGCTCGGCGAGATCCTCGCCGGACCAGTCACGGGGCGTTTGAAGGAGCGAGAGCAGCGCGAGCAGCCGGGCCGATGTCTTATGCATGGCACCCATCCTCCCCGGAGTACCGGACACAACCTGTCCTCTACCTCTGCCATCGTGGCACACGAGCCGGTCGGGAGGCACGACCCCCGGTCACGGCAGCCGTCACCGATGGGCTTGGACCGTCGGCGGCGCATTCGTCACATCGAGGCAAGGAACAGATCATGTCCGTCACGACCACCACCCACCTGAACTTCCGGGGCACCGCACGCGAGGCGCTGGACTTCTACCAGTCCGTCTTCGGCGGACGCACGGTCGCCGTCACCTACAAGGACGCGGGCGCCGTGCAGAACGAGAGCGAGGCGGACTGGGTGATGTGGGGCGAGGTGGCCGGCGACAACGGCTTCCACGTCATGGCCTACGACGTGCCCTCGCAGCTGCCCTGGCATCAGGGCCAGGACCCGTTCTTCGTCTCCGTCCGCGGTGACGACGCCGAGGAGATCGGCGCCCTGTGGGGCAGGCTCGCCGCGGGCTCGACCGTGGTGCGTCCGCTGGAGCCCGCGCCGTGGGCGCCGCTGTACGGCATGCTCACCGACCGCTTCGGCGTCACCTGGGTCCTGGACGTCACCGCCCCGTACAACGGCTGACCCGGCCCACTGACAGGTCTGCGCCGTCCGGGCCACCGCTGCCCCCGGGCGGCCCGGACGGCGCGCCCTGAACACGTACAGCATTGGAAGGAAGCAGGTCACCGTGCGGATGCGGAAGCCGGGACGGACCGGCATCGAAGTCAGCACCTACTGCCCGGGCACCACGGTCTTCGGCAAGACGGGCCGTCCTGACGTGAGAACACGATGACCGTCCTCGACACCCGCGTCCCGGTCCGGTTCCTCCCGGCCTTCGACAATGCCGTCCTCGGCTACCACGACCGCAGCCGCATCATCGATGCCCTCCACCTCGGTCTTTCCGGCGCAGGCCACCGCATGGTCCTCGTCGACGGACGCGTCACCGCCACCTGGACCGTGCGCAGCCACCGCCTGCGCATCAGTCCCCTCCGGCCCCTCACCGCCCCGGAGCAGGAAGCCGTCCGCGCCGAAGCCCAGGACCTGACCGCCTTCCTGGACGAGGACATCGAGCACATCCAACTCGACACCGAGAAATGACGACCAGGCGCTTCAGGTCCCGACTTGGCGGGACCTTTCGCGAAGCGTGAACGCCCGGGCGCCTCCGGGGTGACCGTGGCGCGCCCCGATCAACGATCCATCCGCCCGGGAGCAACGCCGGACCCGCCCAGCCCGTCCGGGACTTGGCGCATCAGGTGCCGCCGAGGACCCGGCCGGGACTTTCCCGCCCCACCCGTGCGGATCTCCCCTGATCGGAGCGGGAGCGGAGTTCGGCGAAGGCAGCCGCGGTGGCACTTGCCGGTTCGGCCTGGTAGACGACCAGTTGCTGGTGCGGGGCACCGTTGACGGTGAAAGCCGAGAACCGGATCTCCAGGGCGCCGACCTCGGGGTGCGCGAGGTGCTTCGCCTGCTGGGTCTTGCCCTTCACCTCGTGCCGTGCCCACAGTTCGGCGAATTCGGGGCTCTTCGCGCAGAGCGTGTCGACGACTTCGGTGATCCGCGGGGAGTCGGGGTCGTGTCCGTAGGCGGCACGCAGTTCGGCAACGCACGAGTTCGCGGCCTTGTCCCAGTCCTGGTAGAAGGTACGCCCGGCCGGGTCCAGGAAGATCATGCGGGCCAGGTTGTCGAACCGCTGGAATCCGCTGTGCAGGGCTGCGGCGAGCGCGTTGTGCGCCAGGATGTCCAGGGCCGGTCCCAGGACGAAGGCGGGGGTGTCGGGCCAGTTGTCGATCAGCTGCAGAAGCTGGGGGCTGATCCGGTCGTGACCGGCGGGAACGCTGCGGCGCCCCTGGGGCGCCCGGGTGAGTCTGCGAAGGTGGTCGTGTGCCTCGTCGTCGAGGTGGAGGGCAGCGGCGATGGCGTCGACCACCTGGGGCGACGGGCTGGTCTCCCGGCCCTGTTCCAGGCGCATGTAGTAGTCGGAGCTCACGCCCGCGAGTATGGCGACCTCCTCGCGGCGCAGCCCCGGCACCCGCCTGCGCCCGTGCTCCGGCAGGCCCACGTCCTGCGGTTTGAGGGCTTCGCGCCGTGCTCTGAGGAAGTCCCCCAAAGGAGTGCTGTCGCTCATGACCCCAACCTTGTGGAGGGGAACGCCGGCCGTCGGTGGACGGGGCCTCCAAGTGTCTGGCCATGCCGCACCCGCGAAGTCGGCCATCCACAGGATTCAGTCCCCAGAGCGTCTGCAGTGCCCGGTTCCACCGTCTGGATCATGGCGTCATTCTCCCTCACATTCACCCGAGGTGCGGAGCGGTGGGCCAGCCTGGCACCCCCGGGAAACGCGGGGTCGGGGCCGGGTCTCTCACGGCCGCGAGCGCGCCTTCAGTCGGAGACGACGCCCGCCTCCGTGTCCTGTGCGGGCACGGGGCCGGCACTGAGCGAGCCGAGCAGGGCGAGGGCGTCGGCGGAGGTGCTGCCCGGTTCGGCTTGGTAGACGACGAGCTGCTGAGTGGGGCACTGTCGACGGTGAAGGACTCGTAGTGCAATTCCAGGTCGCCGACCTCGGCGTGATGGAAGAGCTTTGCCTCGCGCGTCTTGCCGCGCACGTCGTGGCGCGCCCACAGAACGCGGAAGTCGGCGCTTTTCACGGACAGTTCGCCAACGAGTTGGCTCAGCCGGGGGTCATCGGGGTCGATACCGGCCGACCGCCGCAGCGCAGCCACGGTCGACTCGGCGGCCCGATCCCAGTCGAGGTGGAAATGCCGCGCCGCCGGATCCAGGAACGTCATGCGCAGCAGGTTGTCGGGCTGGGTGAAACCGGCGTGGAGGGCGCTTGCGAGCCGGTTGCGGGCCAGGACGTCCAACGCGGGGCCCAGGACGAAGGCGGGCGTGCCGCTCCACGTATCGAGGAGTCGCCGCAGGTGCGGGGCCACGCGTTCGACGTGCGGCGCGCGGCGGGTCCGGCGGGTGCTCGGGCCGGCCACGCGAAACAGGTGGGCCACCGCTTCGTCGTCCAGCCGCAGCGCCCGCGCGACGGCCTCGAGCATCTGCTGCGACGGATGCCGTTCGCGGCCCTGTTCCAGCCGCATGTAGTACTGAACCTGAAAGCGTGATGTCGGGCCGTTCGTCGGACAGTGGGCTGGCGGGTCCGGTAGTCCAGTGCGGGTGAGGTATGCACAGGGCGGTGGGCTGACCGACACCGCGAGGACGGCGCGGGAGCGGCTACGGCTCCAGGCCGTCGAGCGTTTCGAGGGCGGGCAGAAGAACGCAGAGATCGCCGTCGCACTGCGGGTGAGCCTGCGGTCGGTGGAGCGGTGGCGTCGGGCCTGGCGTGAGCAGGGCGAGGCCGGCGTGCTGTCGAAGGGTTCGCCCGGCCGGTCGAAGCTCAGCGAGGCTCAGGTCGAGCGGCTGGAACGCGAGTTGGAGCGCGGACCGCTGGCTCACGGGTGGGCGGACCAGCGGTGGACGCTGGCGCGGATCAAGACGTTGATCGGCCGACTGTTCCACGTGTCCTACACCGTCGAGGGCACCTGGGCCCTGCTGCGGCGGCACGGCTGGTCGTGGCAGCAGCCGGCGCGGCGGGCGATCGAACGCGACGACGACGCGGTCGAGGTCTGGAAGAAGGAGACCTGGCCGCGGGTAAGACCATCGCGGCTGAGCGCGGCGCCTACCTCGTCTTCGAGGACGAGGCCGGGCAGTCGATGACTCCGCCGCGCGCCAGGACCTGGGGACGGGTGGGCCAGACCCCTGTCGTACGGGTCCGCGGCCGCGGCTCCGGACGGGTGTCGATGGCCGCCATGACCTGCTACAAGCCCGGCGAACGCTCCCGGCTGATCTACGCGATCCGCGAGTACCGCGGCCGCAAGGACGAGCCGAAGGGCTTCGGCTGGCGCGACTTTCGCGACCTGATCATCCGTGCCCACATCCAGCTCGGCGCCCCGATCGTGCTCGTGTGGGACAACCTCCGCCTGCACCTGACCGCCGGCATGAAGGACTTCGTCGCCGCGAATGCCGACTGGCTCACGGTGTTCAGCTGCCCACCTACGCCCCGGACCTGAACCCGACCGAGGGCATCTGGTCGCTGGTCAAGCGCGACATCGGCAACCTCGCCGCCGCCGACCTCGGCCAGATCACCCGAGCCGTGAAGCGCAGGCTCAAGAGGATCCAGTACCGCCCTGACCTTGTCGACGGCTGCCTCATCGGAACTGGCCTGAGCTACGACCTGGCTCGCTGACGATCCCCCGGCCGTTATGCCCGGCGTCGGCGGCCGCGTCTGTGGCAGCATCGCCGTCATGTCTTTGCTGACCTGGGACCACGACGGTGATCTGTACTGCGCTCTCACCACCGAGACCGGAACGGGCGAGGGCCGGACCACCCATTTCGAGCTCAGCGAGGCCCGCTTCGTCGCGAGCGGGTCCCCCACCGTGCCTGCTTCACCCGCTCCCGGGCCAACAGCCGTGACGGTGGTCGTCTACGCCCCCGACGAGGAGAAGCCCGCAGAGGTCTACTTTGACGGGACGCAGACGCTGCCGTTCGCTGTCCTGCAGCACTTCGTGGCAACTGTCGCCGCACAGCTGTCTGGCACCGGTTCGTAAAGCAGCGGCTCTGGAGGCGCGGCAAGGCACTACACCGACTTCACGAGTTCAAGTTCAGTAGTCGGTACTCACCCCGGCAAGCATGGCGACCTCCTCGCGGCGCAGCCCGGGCACCCTGCGCCGACCGGAGGCAGGAATTCCCACGTCCTCGGGGCGCAACCGGGCACGCCGTGCACGGAGGAAACCTCCCAGCGCGTTCGCACCGGCGGGATCATCCTTGTCTGTGTCCATACGCCGAGGCTATGGCTCCGCAACGCCTCGACGTACGGGCGAAGGGGGGTGCGCTTCACCCAGGAACAGCGCACCCTGGGCCACCGCGATCTGGAGCGTCCGACGATGACAGCGGCCGCAGCCCCCGATGGATTCCGGCAGTGCCTTGTCGGAATGCCCAACTGTTGTCGTTCCGATCTTGAGGGGGCCGGTCTGGCCGACTGTGTGCAGGTGTTCATGCGGTTGGCAGGCCGCACACCGAGGATGAGGCAGGCGTTGCCTGGCTCACCGGCGCGGCGCCGGTGCTGTTCGGGGCGTCTTGAGCCGGCGGACCGAGCATCGCTCGGCGGGTGGATATTCGTTGTGCCGGGTGGGCTGCCGGTCTGCATACTCTGCGCTGTGGAGTGGGCAGCGGGCATCGATGAACTACGGGAACAGGTGGCGCGCCTGGACGGCAGCACGGTGGAGGCAGTGCAGGTTCCGTCCGGCGGCGGTGGCAGATTCGGTCTGCAGCTCTCGGTGCAGCAGAGCCTCGGGTGGCTGTGGATCCTCTCGGTGGCCTGGCGGTTGGACGGTCCGGAGGCCGTGCTTGCGGCTTCGGGTGACGACGAGGAGCGATTGGCCGTCGACCTCGCGGTGCTGATCGGCCGGGTGGTCACCTCGGTGGACGTGCGGCTGCCTGGTTGGGAGGCCCGGATCCATTTCGAGGACAGGGTTCTGACGATCTTTCCCGTGTGTCACCAGGATGCGTCCGCAGTGCCGGACTGGACCTTCCGCACGCCGTCCGGGCAACTGCTTGTGGTCGGGCCGGGGCCGAGATGGGCGGTGGTCGAATGAGCACCATCGGCCTTGCCGGCGCTCTGCGGCGGATCGGCCCGCTGCTGGGGCAACGGGCCTGGAATGTTCGACGCGGCATCGGCAGCTTCGTCACGTGCGAGTTCGGCCGGCCGTTGCCACCCGACGACCGCGGCAACGTGCATGGCGAGTACCACCTGTGGATCATGATGGCCGCATGGCGGCTGGAGACCGCGGACCAGGTGATCGTCGGGTCGGAGGACCAAGGCCTCGACCAGGCGCTTCACCGGCTTGAAGGCAGGCCGCTCACCGAGGTTCTGATCCGGCCGCCCGCGTTGGAGACCCGATTCGACTTCGCGGGGTTGCGGCTGGAGGTTTTCCCGATCCATCGGCGTGATCCCGAGGAAGGCGAGTGCGACCACTGGAGCCTCTGGCTCGGTGACGGCGACGTGCTGGTGGCCGGCTCCGAACTGACGATCGAGCCGTCCGGAGGCTGAGGCAGTCCAGCGGCACCTCGCGTTTTGGATCTCACAGCTTGGTGCGTGAGGGGGGCCGTGGGCCAGGTCACGGCCGAGGATCTGGGCGGTCCACTCGACCAGGCGGCCTGCCAGACCCTGGTCAGCCCAGATCTCTCCTGTTGGGGGCGTGCATCGCTGACATCGAGGAGCCCGGCCGGCCAGGTCAGCGACCGATCACTGTCGACCCAGGTCAGTCCCACCACGAGACGATGGCAAGGCCTCGCTTCGAGGCCCCTGCGTAGAACTCGCGAAGCGCGTCGAAATGGATCCCCAGATACGTTCTGGGTCCGTGGACAAGGCCCTCGGCGCCGTGGCCAATCAGAACCCCGGCCGCGTGGTTGTCGGACGGCAGTGCCGCCAGGGCGGCCCGGAAGTCGATGTCTCCGAGCAGATCGGAGACTCGCTCAACTTCCTTGGGCTCAAGCGCTGCCGGTGTCGGACCGAAGAATCCGATGGCATGAGGGCCGGCGTTGAGGAAACCGACGTCCAGCGCCACGCCGCCGTCAGTGGCACGCCTGAGCGCGGCGAGGTGCGAATCATCAACCCCGGCGATCTCGCAGACGCGTGCCAGCATGGCCGGTGCCCAGTCCAGGTCAAGGCTGTCAGCCGCTGGCGGGTCCCACCGGTGATCACCATCGGACGACTCCGCGGCACACGCTCGACAGGCGGCAAGATACCCCGCATTGACCCGGGCAAGCTGCTGGGTAACGGCCATGACAAGCAGTATCCCGATGGTGTCCAATCCTTGTCGAGCGTCCGAGCGTCACATGATCAGCAACAGGGCCCGGACCGACCCTCGGCTGACAGCCCGTCACCCCGCCGGGGCGCCGGCTCCTGTCCGGAGCGTCCGACGCACCGTGTTCGGCCGGCCTCCGCAAAGGCTCCTCCCATTCGTCCTGTCACCGGCACCTGCGATGATCACCGCACAGCCGGGCGAGAGCGGAGCAGGGCATGACCGAGCAGGTCGAGCGGGGTGTGCAGCGGATCGCCGAGAAGATCACGGCGGGGGCGCCCGCCGGATGGGCAGAGGCGGTGCTCGTCAGCGTTCAGGGCCAGTACGGCCTTCATCTCTCCGGCCGGTACACAGCCGCCGGCGCGCACCCGAAGCTGATGCACGTGCCCGGGGCCTTCGCGGATCTGAAGGAGGTGACGGAGGCGGTGGGTGCGGCCCGGGGCTGGGACAGCACCAGGCTGGAGTTCCGGTGCCGGCCGTCCGGGGAGTTCGCCATGACCGCGTCCCGGGACACGGTCTCCGAGCTGCACGGTGCGCGGGCCGGGTTCCAGGCCGTCCTGGACCACGGCTACCGGCTGTCCCAGCCGGGCCTCGCCCAGGACGAGGGTACGGCCGCCGCGGCGGGCGACCCGGACCTGGCCGTCGCCCGGCTCCGCGACCACCTGCAGCGGCGTGCCGGGATCCTCGGGCGCGCCGAGACGCTGCCGCCGCCCGTGACCACCGCCGAACTCGACGACGCCGAGCGCCGCATCGGCCGGCCCCTCCCCGCCGACCTGAGGGCGATGTACCTGGTCGCCGACGGCAGCGGAGACGATGCCCCCGGCCTGTTCGGCAACCTCGGCTGGATGCCGCTGGCCCGCCTGGTCGCCGCCAACGCCGATCTGAGGGAACCGGTCTGGTCCGGCTGGGAGAACTCCTGGGACACGGTCGTCCTCGACGCCGACCCGCCCGACACCGTCCGGCGCTGCCACGGTCACCCTGCCTGGCTGCCCTTCGCCACCGCCGACGACGGCAACTATCTGGCGGTGGACATGTCTCCGGCCCCCGCCGGCCGCCGCGGCCAGGTCATCCAGATCGGCCGGGACTACTCCGACGGCCCCGTGTACGTGGCCGATTCGGTCACCTCGCTCCTCGGCCGCTACCTGGAACTGCTGGACCGAGGGGCCTATGCGGTGGAGGAGGACGACCCCGACTTCATCGACTTCCTGGAGACCCCTTCGGACCCCTGCCCGGAGTACGAGCTGCTCGCCGACGGGATCCCGCACGACGTCCCGGCCACCCTCCAGGCCGTCCTCATCCAGTTCCGCGCCCCCACCGACCCCATGGACCTCACGCCCCTCACCGCCGCAACCCGCCTGCGGCGGCTCGAGCTCAAGCAGCGCCCCACCACCGACCTGACCCCCCTTCGGGCCCTGCCGGTCGAAGCTCTGACCGTCACCTTGGACGGCGGCGACCTCGCACCGCTCGAAGGCCACCGGCACCTCGCCTTCCTCGACCTCGCGACCGGCACCCCGGTCGACATCACCCCGCTGCGGACCGTCCCGAACCTGCGGTGCCTGGACCTCTCCCAAGCCGACGTCCGGAACCTGGCCGTGCTCGCCGACCTGCCGGACCTCCGCTACCTGGCCCTCAACGGGCAGCAGTGGACCGACCTGCTGGACCAGGGCAAGCTCCCGACCACTCTGGCTGCCGCGAGGCTGGCCGGGACGGGGGTCTCCCGCGACGAGGCGCTGATCTGGGCGGAACGGCTCGGTCTGGACGGCGGGGAACCGCTCCACATGACCGGCACCCTCGCACCCGGGCACTCGGCTTGACCACCCACACCCCCGAGGGCTCAACAGGCTCCGGCGTCGGCCCCCTGCCGGTTGCCCCGAGTCGACACCGTGCAGTGAGATACCGTCAGATCCGAGGTTCCGGCCCGCCGGGCACCGGGGCATTGAGGCTGGGTCCGGGATCGCGCCCTCCCGCCTGCAGGTCGTGGGCGGTGCGGGCCCACGGCCGTTCCGAGCGGGCCCATCCGTCCGCAGTCCCGACCTTGCCGATCGAGGAGCAACCGCAGGATGTCGAAGAACACCACCGGCCATGCCGCCCCCGCCCCGGAGGAGGCGTACGCGGACGCTCCCGCGCCGCACGTGGAGACGGCCGCGATGCTCAACCTCGCCCGCGCCAACCACGGCATCCCGTCGATGCACGGCCGGGAGTGGATGCTGCGCCATGCCGCGCTGCTCGACCGCACCGCGATGCCCGCCGGGCCGGCTGGGCGGACGAACCCGGCCGTGACAGGCGTCGCCATGCAGCTCCGGCAGACGGATCGGCACGGCGGCACCGGCCTGGGCCCGCTCGGCCCGGACGCGAGCGAGTGGGACGGCGAGGACGGCGCCGTCGGCTACCTGCGGCAGGAGTACCTGGCATGGCGCAGCGCGCAGCTGCCGGACCTGGCCGAGGTCGGTGCGGCGATGCGGGCGATGGCGGAGGGCACTGGTGGCGACGTGCGCTCGGGGCAGGCGGCCGGCCGCGATGAGCCCCGGAGCCAGGAGCAGCTCCTCGACCTTGCCCGGCGGCGGCTCGCGGCCTACGTGCGGGCGGTGGACTTCGGGATCGACGCGGTCGCCGACCAGCAGCGCGCTGAGCAGGAACTCCGGGAGCTGGAGGCCGCCGGGGGCGACGCCCGCGCATAGGCACCGCCGGCTGATCGGCGTCCGCGAGGAGCTCACCGCCGGCGTCGACCTGTACGACACCGACATCGAGGACTGGTTCCCGCCCGGCTGCCGGGCGGCCGTCCTGCCGACCACGTGGACGCTGGTCGGCTCCCGTAGCCCAGGGGGATCTCCTGGCCGGGCGACGCTGACCGGCACAATGTTCCGATGGCCCTCTTCACCTGCGCGAACTGCCGGCAGTCTCTCACCGGGGATCTCAAGAAAGCACGGCCCTCGCGGGACACCGGAAACCGATCCGGACATCGGATCGCCCCTCCGCGGATGGCCCGGGGCACCTATGCGATCAGCCGCGACGCCAGTCTCTTCATCCTGCATCCCGACGACGTGCCGGGAACGGCTCCGCACCCGGATCGCGGGCGTCGCAACGGCTGCTGCGGACTCGACGGTCAGGACGGCCCCAATCTCGTCTGCGCGGCTTGCGGCACCGATGTCGCCACCAGGCAGTCGGACTGCTGGACCCAGAACCTGGTGGCGCTGACCGCCGCCGCAGTGGTCGGCGGAGCGGAACCTCCTGCCTGAACCCGTCGACTTTCGACGCCGCCTCGCACACCGGTCCGTCCGCTTCAACCTTCCGCGTCCGGCCGGTGCCTGCGCAGTGCCGGGTGCGGCCCGAGAGCCGTACACACTCCGGGCCGCCCCCGGGCACCTTTCCGGCGACGGCCGGTGCTGTGCTGGTGCTCGCCCCCGGTCCTGTTCCTCCTGGCCGCCGAACACGGTGTTCTCGGGCGGGGAAGGCCAGGCGGTGCCGGCTGGTGGGGTCAGCGGTATTCGCAGAGGTAGGCGGTGTCGCCGTCGACCTTGAGGTGGAAGGTGCTGTTGCCCGGGACGTCGAACCGGGTGCCGGCGGCGAAGGTCTCCCAGCCGTCGGCACCGGGCAGCTTGACGGTCAGGGCGCCGCTGATCACGTGCATGGTTTCCGGGCCGGCGGTGTCGAACCGGTAGTCACCGGGGGCCATGACACCGATGGTCGCCGGCCCGTGCTCCTGCTTGAAGGCGATCGACTTGACCGTGCCGTCGAAGTATTCGTTGACCGTGAACATGGGCATCCCCCTCGGGAACGGGCGGGAGCGAGCGGGCTGCTCGCCGCGTGCTGGGTGTCGGCAGGGGAAAGCTACCGGTGGCGCCGTCGGGGCCGGTGATCCGTCTCGCCCCGCGAACACGTTCAACGGCAGGCCGACAGTGCAGACCGGCAACACCGGGAGGCCACCGGGCCGGAACCGGGCGCAGCCGGCGGGGGCCGGGCCGGCCGGTCGTCGTACCGCCGTGCCCGGCCGGCGCCGGACAACTCGGCTGCGACTGTTGGCCCGGCGCGACTAGCCTGGCGGCCTCTACGGACCACAGGAGGGTCACAGTGCTGGTCATGCCCGGGCGGAGGACGTCGACGATGGAGCTGTTGGCCGTCGAGGCAGCGGGTCGTGGGATGACGGTCCGGGCAGCGGAGGAACCCGGCCCGGTGGCGGGCCCGGCGCACTGGTACGGCGGGCCGGTCGCGGGTGCGCGGCTGGCAGGCAGGCTCGGGTTCGCGCTGCTCGAACCGGTGGATGACTGGCTCGCCGAGCTGCCGGAGGAGTTCACCGGCCGGGAGGTCCGGGCGGCGACCGTCGCGGACGCGTGGGCGCTGGAGCGGCCGACGTTCGTCAAGCCGCCGCGCGACAAGTCCTTCCCGGCGGACGTCTACGCCGACGGCTCCCGGCTGCCCGCCGGCCTGGACCCGGGAACGCCGGTGCTGCTCTCCGAGGTGGTGACGTTCGCGGCCGAGTACCGGCTGTTCCTGCTGGACGGGCGGATCGCCGCGGCGAGCCGGTACGCGGTGTTCGGCCGGCTCGACCCGAGCCCGCTCCGCATGGACGGGACGGACCACGAGGACCGGGCCACCGGCGCGGAGATCACGGAGTTCGTCGACCGGTTGGTCGCCACGGCCGGGCACACCCTGCCGAGCGCCGTCGTCCTGGACGTCGGACAACTGCTCGACCCCTACCGTCCGGGGCACCGCTGGGCCGTGGTGGAGGCCAACATGGCGTGGTTCTCGCACGCGTACGCCGCCGACCCGGCGCGGGTGCTGGACGTGGTGCTGCGGGCGGCGGGGCCGCGCGAGCGGGTACGGTCGGGCGATCTGGTCTTCGTGCGGCACTGACTCGAACGACGGTGGCGAACCGCCCCGACCAGGGCTGCTCCCACCGGGTACCGGCCGGGCTGTCATGACGGCATGTCAGAATCCCGCGCATGGTTGAGAACACGGGGACGAACACCTACCAGCGCCTGGCCGTCCGGCTGCACGAGCTCGGCATGATCACCAGCCAGAAGGCGGGCGAGGCGGTCGAGTACACCGCCGACTGGGGGGAGCCCCACCCGAAGCGGCGCACCGAGGAGCTGACCGGGGTGCTCGAGGTCTGCGGCGTGGCCCTGCAGGTCCACGGCGAGGACGTCGACTTCGCGGAGGGTGCCTACGCCGACATCCTCGAGGACGCGGAGCGGATGATCGGCGGCGCGGTCACCGTCACCGACGTGGAGCTGGTCGGCGAGATCGGCTCGTCGCGGGATCTCGACTTCAAGGTCAACGGCGAGCCGAAGTCCTGGCGGATCGAGCAGGAGTCCGACGACTACCTCGACCTGGGCGCCGTCGAGGAGGGCATCTGCGACCTCGTCCCGGGCGGCGACGACCTCCGGGTCTTCCACTGCGTCCCCGGCGACGGCGCCTGCGCCGACGACTACTACCTGCTGGCCACCCCCGGGCAGGCCGCGGCGCTGCGCGACGAGTTCGACCTGCGCATCGAGGTCCGCGGCCCGGACGGGCTGCCCGTCCACGAGCAGTAGCCCCGCCCCGGTCCGGACCGTCGGCCGCGGTCCCGCCCACCGCGCGGCGCGGGTGGGCCGCCGCCCGAAGTGCGGGCGGCGGCCTTCCTGTCGGTGAGGTGTCCGCTCACCATCCGTGGAGGGCGTCGCGCAGGGTGTCGCCGGCGAGTTTGAGGGCGACGTTGTTGGCGGCGGTGTCGCGCAGGCTGTCGAGCATCATGAAGTCGTGGACCATGCCCAGGACGCGGACCGCGGTGACCTGGACCCCGGCGGCGCGCAGTTTCGCGGCGTAGGCCTCGCCCTCGTCGCGGAGCACATCGGCCTCGTCGGTGATGATCAGGGTCGGCGGCATGGCCCGGAGCTGCTGGGCGGAGGCGCGCAGCGGTGAGGCATGGGGGTCGGCGCGCTCGGCGGGGTCGGTGGTGTACTGGTCCCAGAACCACTGCATGCCTTCTCGGGTGAGGAAGTAGCCCTCGGCGAACTGCAGGTAGGAGGGGGTGTCGAAGGCGGCGTCGGTGACCGGGTAGAGCAGCACCTGGCACTTGAGGCGCAGTCCGTCGCGTTCGGCGTTCATCATCGCGAAGACGGTCGACATGTTGCCGCCGACCGAGTCGCCGCAGACCGCCACGGTGCCGGGGTCGAGGCTCTTGGCCGGGCCGTGGTCCTTGAGCCACTGGCCGACGGCGTAGTTCTGTTCGATCTGGGTCGGGTACTTGGCCTCGGGCGCGCGGGTGTAGACGGGGAAGACGACGGCGGCGTTCGCGCGGACCGCGAGTTCGCGCACGAGCCTGTCGTGGGTGTTCTCGTCCCCGAAGACCCAGCCCGCGCCGTGGATGTAGAAGATCACCGGCAGGGTGCCCGTGACGCCCGCGGGGCGGATGATGCGGGTGCGGACCGTGCCGTACGCGCCGGTGTCGACGTCGAGCCACTCCTCGTCGACGGCGGGCTTGTCGACGCCGGCGCCGGTCTGCAGGCCCGCCAGTGTGTCGCGGCCTTCGGCCGGGGCGAGTTCGTAGATGCGCGGGTGCGGGTCGGTGGCCTTCGCCAGATCGGTGGCGGCCGGTTCCAGGACCGGGGCGGTCGGGCGTGAGGTCGTGGCCATGGGGCCTCCGTAGGTCGTCGGGCGGCCCGGGAGGGCCGCCGCGCGACCATCCTTTCCGCGCCCGGTGCGGGACGCGTGTCGGGCCCGTTGGCGAGGGGCCGAACGGGTGGCCCGTGCGGCGCCCGTCCCGTGCTGTGATGCGCTTGCCCGGGCCGCCGTCGGGCCGCCTCCGGCGTTCCGCCCCGATCGGGCGGAAGGTTCGGGCGGTCCCGTCACCGCACCGGCGCAGTGGACGGCGACGTCCACCTGTGCGTCGGCCCCTCCCGCGGCGTGCTTCAGCCGTTCACAAGCAGGATCTTGCCGGTGTGCCGGCCGGATTCCATGAGCCGGTGCGCCTCGGCGGCGTCGGCCATGGGCAGCATCCGGTCGATGACCAGCCGCACGGCTTTCTGCTCGATCAGCGGCCAGACCCGGTCGCGTACTTCGGCGATGACGGCGGCCTTCTGCGCCGCGGGGCGGGTGCGCAGGGTGGTGCCGTGGACGGAGGCGCGCTTGAACACCAGCTCGGCGAGGTCGAGCGGGCCCTCGAGGCCGTCCTGCAGGCCGATGACGACCAGGCGCCCGTCGGCGGCGAGGGAGCGGACGTTGCGTTCGAGGTACCGGCCGCCGATGACGTCGAGGATGACGTCGTAGGGGCCGTGCTCGGCGAAGTCCTGGGTGCGGTAGTCGATGGCCGGGTCGGCGCCCAGCTGCCGGGCCAGGGCGGTCTTCTCGGGGGCGCCGGCGGTGGTGACCACGCGGGCTCCCAGCGCCTTGGCGATCTGGACGGCCGCGGTGCCGATGCCGTCGGCGCCGCCGTGCACCAGAAGGGTCTCGCCCTCGCGCAGCCCCGCGGTCATGACGAGGTTGGACCACACGGTGGCGACGGCTTCGGGCAGGCCCGCCGCCTCGACGAGGCCGATCCCCTTCGGCACCGGGAGCAGCTGCCCCGCGGGGACGGCGACCTTCTGCGCGTAGCCGCCGCCCGTCAGCAGTGCGCAGACCTCGTCGTCCACCCGCCAGCCGGTCACGTGTTCGCCGAGGGCGCTGATACGGCCGGAGACCTCCAGTCCCGGGTACGGCGAAGTCCCCGGCGGCAGGGGGTACAGGCCCCGCCGCTGCATGACGTCGGCCCGGTTCAGGGCGCTGGCGGCCACGTCGACGACGACTTCGCCGGCCGCCGGGGCGGGGTCCTCGACGTCGGTCCACTCCAGGACCTCGGGGCCGCCGTGTTCCTTGATCGTGATTGCTTTGATGGCACTCCCTTCTGCAGGGCCGGGTGAAGGGCTCTCGGGCCCGTGGGCGGGTGCCGCGGACGGCTCCAGCGGAGCGGCGGCGTCGAGCACGACGCCGGCGGGGCCGGTCAGCGCTTCGGCGTGGACCATGACGTTGCCGGTGATCAGCAGTCCGGTGCCGCCGGTGGCCCAGCGCCGGTACAGCGTGATCAGCCGCCCGTCGGGCAGCTGGCCGGCGCCGGCCATGTTCTCCTCCACGGCCGCCTTGGCGATCCGGTTGCGCAGTACCGATCCGGAGCGCAGGTGCAGGGGCGAGAACAGCTCGCCGGCCATCCTGGTCCTCCTCTTCGTCGACTAGGATGTGTACATCGCTTACATTGGGGCGAGCAATGTATGCGGTGCAAACATGAGAGAGGGTGGCCCATGTCACAGACCGGCTCCTACCACCACGGCGACCTGCGCGCCGCCTGTCTGCGCGCCGCGCGGGAACTGCTGGAAGAGGACGGCAGCGCCGGCCTGTCCCTGCGGGCCGTGGCGCGGCGGGCCGGCGTGTCGGCAACAGCCCCCTACCGCCACTACCCGGACCGTGACGCACTGGTCTCCGCGGTCGCCGCGGAGGGCTACCGCGAACTCGCCGTGTGCCTGGCCGCCGCGCATCCCTCGCCTGCGACGCCCGACGAGCTTTCCGCGGTCGCCGTCGCCTACGTGCGCTTCGCTCTCGACCGTCCGGCGATGTTCAGGGTGATGTTCGCCGAGCCCTGCGATCCCACCAGCGAGGACAGGGTGGCCGCGACCGCCGCCATCTCCGGGTACGTCCGCGACATTGTCCGCGGCGTTTTCCCCGACGCCGATCCGGAGGCGCTGTCGACCGCGGTGTGGGCGCTGGTGCACGGCCTGGCGTTCCTGCATCTGGACGGCAAGCTGGACGCCTCCACCCCCGAGGTGGTCGCGGACCGGGTCCGCGCGGCCGTTCGTGCGATTCTCGCCGCTTCTCCGTCGGCTGCGGCGCGCCCGGGTGGGTGAGGTGCCGTCAGGGGCGTGCCCGTGTCGCCCCCGGCGGCAGGAGGCGCCGGGGGCGACGGCGACGAGGTGCTCGGGAACGGCCCGCCGGCCCGTGGCAGCACTGTGATGGAGGGCCGTGCGACGATTCGCGTGCCCGTCGGCCGACGGTTCGTCGGGTGCCGGAGGCAAGCACGGGTAGCCACCCGGTTGTTGCGCTTCAGCGGAGGCCCGCTGCCTCGAGGATCTTCAGTGCGCCGGTCAGGAGGGTGGCCCAGGTTTCGGGCGAGACGGAAGCAGGCGGGTAGAACCCCTGGATGCGCTGCTGGGCGACGGTCTGGGGCTCGGTGTACTTGAGGATTCCGTCGGCGCCGTGGCGGCGGCCGAGTCCGGAGTCGCCCATGCCCCCCATCGGTGCGTCGTTGCTTCCCCAGGCGGCGGCGAAGGCCTCGTTGACGTTGACGGTGCCGGCGTGCAGGCGGGCGGCGACGGCCCGGCCGCGGGCTCCGTCGCGGGACCAGACGCTGGCGTTGAGGCCGTACGGTGTGGCGTTGGCCCGCGCGATCGCCTCCTCGACGTGGCGGAAGGGGTGGACCGAGACGACCGGGCCGAAGGTCTCGTGGTCGTACAGGGTCATGTCGGGTGTGACGTCGGTGAGGACGGTCGGTTCGTAGAACAGCGGGCCGAGGTCCGGTCGCGCCCTGCCGCCCGCGAGGACGGTGGCGCCCTTGGCGACGGCGTCGTCCACGTGCGCGGTGACGGTGTCCAGCTGGGACCGGTTGGTGAGGGAGCCGACGTCGATGCCGTAGTCGTACGAGGCGCCCAGTTCGAGCTTCTCGGTGCGTGCGACGAACGCGGCGACGAACCTGTCGCGGACGGCCTCGGCGACGTACAGGCGCTCGATGGAGACGCAGAGCTGGCCGGCGGAGGGGAAGCAGGCGTTGACGGCGCCGTCGGCGGCCTTCTCGATGTCGGCGTCGTCGAGGACGATCATGGCGTTCTTGCCGCCGAGTTCGAGGGACGCGCCGATCAGGCGCATCCCGGCGTCGCGCGCGATCCGACGTCCGCGGGCGTCGAGACCGGCAGGGCGGCCAGTGGGGCACCGGTGTAGGGGGCGTTGGCGGTGACCCGTGCGGCGAGCCGTGCGAGCAGGGCCGGGGTCAGGGACGCGGGAAGGCCGGAGGTGCGGGCGGTGGTGCGTGCGGTGGCCATGGCGGGGCTCCTTACTGCTGGTTCCGGCTCCGGACCGAGGTGGGGACGGGCATGTGCAGGGCGAGCTGGCCCTCGGTCACGACGTCGAACCGAACGGTTCTCATCGGCTTGAGCGAGCGCAGGTCGTCGGCCATGCGGCCGTCGCCGACTTCGAGGCCGACGTCGCGCGGCATGCGAGTCGTGCCTGCGGACAGCACGTTGGTCTGGCTCAGGGTGGAGTGCCATGCGCCGTTGATCGAGGTGTACGAGGTGAGGCTCGAGACGCGCTCGCCGCTGGGGTGTGCCCTCTGGGCGGGCGTTGCCGCCCGGAGGGCCAGGTCGGTCCCGCCGGCGTCGTCGGCCACGCGCGCGGTGGTCCGGCCGTCGTCGATGTCGACGTCGAGGTCGGTGACCCACTTGGGGAAGCCGTAGCCGTCGTGGCCGCGCACCTGGGCGATCTCCGTGCTCACGGGCAGGGACAGCACGTAGGAGTCGAGGTGTTCGTTCTTGAGACCGGCGACGAGGTCGAAGAAGCCGAGCCGGCCGTGCCGTGCGGGCTCCACGGCGATCCCGACGGCGGCTTCGGTGTAGAAGTCGATGTCGCACACGTCGTAGCGGAAGAACATGACGGAGACCAGCCCGAGACCGGGGGCGATCTCCAGCGGTGCCAGCTCCCCGGGCAGGCGGGTGCGGATCGCCCGGGAGGGGGCGAGCATCGTCAACCGTGCGGTCGAGATGCGGTAGTAGAAGTTCGGGGTCAGCGTGGGGCCGATCGGGGAGTCGACCCTCGTCTTGGGCAGCCGTCGGAAGAAGTCCACGCCGCTGACCCGGGGATCGCGGGCGACCTCGCCCAGATCGGTGTTCATCCTGTACCGGTCGTACAGGCCGCCCCTCGGGACGGTGACCGTTCGGCCGCCCAGGTCGACCTCGGCCGTTTCCTGCTGGGTCGGTGGCATCGGCGTGCTCCCTCGCATGAATGTAAGCAGTGCTCACATGACGCTAGCCGTGGATGTAAGCACTGTCAACGCTTGGTGGGCGGCGGTCGGCGGCGGCGGGATCGCCTCGGGGTTCGGGGGATGTTGACATTGATTACATCGCCCTTCTGCTCTCAAGTAAGCGCCGTAAACATGAGTGCACCGGGAGGGAGCGGCACCAGGTCGCCGCACTGGTCACCTCGTCGTAACGTCGGTCCCGTCAGGTCGGCGCCGGAACGAGCCACCGCAGGAGGAGAGATGGGAACGACCAAGGTCCTCTTCGTCGTGTCCGCAGCCGATCGCTGGACGCTGAAGGACGGGAAGGTGCACCCCTCCGGCTTCTGGGGCGAGGAACTGGCGGTGCCGCACAAGGTGTTCACCCAGGCCGGGTGGGAGACCGCGATCGCGACCCCGGGCGGTAAGCCCCCGACGCTGGACCGCCTGAGCATGTCCTTCACCGCCGGCCGGCCGTCCAAGATTCGCGAGGTCGCCCGCTACCTCGACTCGATCCAGGCCGAGCTGGACAACCCCGAGTCGCTGGAGTCCATCGACCCGGACGAGTTCGACGTCGTGTTCTACCCGGGCGGTCACGGCCCGATGGAGGACCTGGCGTTCGACCCGGTCTCGGGCGCACTGCTCACCCGCGTGCTGCGCTCCGGAAAGCCGCTGGCGCTGCTGTGCCACGGGCCCGCCGCCGCGCTGGCGGCAGAGAACGAGGACGGATCCTGGCCGTTCGCCGGCTACCGGATGACAGCCCTGTCCAACGCCGAGGAGAAGCTCAACAGCTTCGGCTGGAAGGCGGCCTGGCTACTGGAGGACCGCCTGCGGGAGTACGGTGCGGAGTACGCCAAGGCGCGCCTGCCCCTGCTCCCGTTCATGGTGGTCGACCGCAACGTGTACACCGGCCAGAACCCCGCTTCGTCCGAGCGGCTCGCGGAACAGCTCGTGGCCGACATGAACCCGGCGATGTACCGGTCGGCGTCGTGAACGACCGAGTCGCCGTTCGGTTCGAGAGCCGGCGGTGGGATCGCCGCAGGCGGAACGGACGTTCGGCCGCCGCGCCCCCGGGTCGACTCGGCGGGCGCCGGGGACCGAGCTCGACATGAACGGTTC
Organism: Kitasatospora sp. NPDC051914; assembly: GCF_040680995.1. NCBI lineage: Bacteria > Bacillati > Actinomycetota > Actinomycetes > Kitasatosporales > Streptomycetaceae > Kitasatospora > Kitasatospora sp. NPDC051914. The sequence goes on along the minus strand of NZ_JBFAXX010000068.1, from coordinate 12,421 downwards.
CGGCAGGCCCCGCCCCCGGGCGGCTTGCGGTGCAGCCCGCAGAGGCTCTCCGGAGGGGGAACGCGGCGTCCGGGGCGGGACGCTGCCGCTTCTCCCGCGGCGGGTTCCGCAGCGGCCGGGGCACTCCTCCCTCGTGGGACGACACCCGGTGGGGCACCGGTCGTGACGCGACGGCACCTCGACGATGCCCGCGGGTCGAAGGGTTCGTAGTGCTCGCGGACCCCGGGTCCGCCCCGGTCCGTGAACGGCGCCCCGTCCGGCCGGTCAGCAAGTCGACTGCAAGTGTCCTGCAATCGGGCTGCGAAGACTGGGTGTCATGACTTCGAGCAACACTTCCGATTCCACCCTGCACCCCTACACCCGCGAGATGGCGATGATCCACCAGGTGTTCCGGCGCGAGTCGCGCCTGCTGGCCGAACTCGTCCAGGACGTGCGGCCCGGCGACACCGCACGTTCCCGGATCCTCGCCGAGCACTGGCGGCTGTACTCCATCGGCCTGCACGCCCACCACACCGGCGAGGACGAGATGCTCTGGCCGGTCCTGCTGCCCCACCTGGACCTCGATGCCGAGCAGGTCCTGGAGATGGAGGCGCAGCACCGCGAACTCGGCGAAGGGATCGCCGAGGTCCAGGTGCTGATGGACCGGTGGCAGGCACGGGCCCTGCCCGAGGACCGCGACGAGCTCACCGAGGCGCTGCGCAGGCACCACCGGCAGCTGTGCGCCCACCTCGACGAGGAGGAGCGGGAGGTCATGCCGCTGGTCGCGCTCCACGTGAACGAGGAGCAGTGGCACGCGGTGGGCGAGCGGGGCCTCGCCGAGACGCCCCGGGACCGGCTGATGATCGCCCTGGGTGCCATCCTCGAGGACACCTCGCCGGAGGAGCGCCGGGAGTTCCTCGCCCGGCTGCCCGTCCCGGCCCGGGTGCTGTGGAAGCTTCTCGGGCAGCGGCAGTACCGCCGCGAGACCGACCGGATCCGCGGCCGGCGCACGACCGTCTGACGGACCCTCCCCGTCCGGCCGCCCGTCCCGGGGCCGGCACCGACTGCCCGACCCGCCCGTACCGATCGAGGAACCGTCACCGATGCGCATCGGATTCTCCGTCCCCCAGTTCGGCCCGTTCGCCGACCCCGACCGCACCGCCGGAATGTGCGCGGCGCTCGAAGCAATGGGCTGCCACAGCCTCTGGGCAGCCGACCGGCTCCTGGCGCCGCTCACCCCGCCCGACGGCTACCCGGGCGGGAAGGCGATGCCCGTCCGGTACGCCACCCACCTCGACCCGCTGCTCGCCCTGGGTGTGGCGGCCGCGGCGACCGAACGGGTACGTCTCGGCAGCAGCACGCTCAACGCCCTGTGGCAGCCGCCCGTCGTGCTCGCCCGGGCGCTGACGACCCTCGACCTGATCAGCCACGGACGCCTGGACGTGGGCCTCGGCCTGGGCTGGATGCGCGAGGAGTACGAGGCCGCCGGGGTGCCCTGGCGGGGGCGCGGCGAGCGGCTGGAGGAGACCCTCGACGTCCTCGAGGCCGTCTGGCGGTCGGACACGGTCGCCCACACCGGCCCGCTGTGGACGGTCCCCGAGTCGACCGTCCTTCCCAAGCCCCGGCAGGGCCCGAGGCCGCCGATCCTGCTGGGCGGGTTCACCCCGCCCGCCCTGGAGCGGGTCGGCAGGCGCGCGGACGGCTGGCTGGCGGCCTCGATGCCGTTGCCGTACTTCGGCGCCCTGTGGGCGGTGGCGGCCGAGGCCGCCGAGCGGGCGGGGCGGGACCCGGCGGGGCTGCGCCGGGTGTTCCGGGTGAACCCGGAGGTCACCACGGTCGAAGCCGGCCCCGAGGAGACCCACCACCGCGGGACGGTGCGCCAGATCTGCGACCACCTGCGGGTGATGTGCGAGGCGGAGACCGACGAGGTGCTCGTGGACCTCCAGCTGACCACGGACTCGCCCGAGGAGTTCCTCGACCTGGCAGCGGCGTTCCTGGCCGAACTGACCGAGCCCTCGCGGCCCCTGCGGTGAGGGACGCCGCTACGCGGGCGCCGGCGGCAGTCCTGCCAGGGCCGCCCGGGCGGCGTCCGCCCAGTGGGGGGAGTCCCAGGCGGCCGCCACCCGCGCGGCTTCGAGGTAGTGGTGCCGGGCCTGGTCCGGACGGCCCAGGAACCGGGCCAGTTCGCCCAGGGTCTGCGCGACGGGCCGGAAGACGATGCTGAGGCTGCTCGCGCCGCCCGCCAGCCCCTGCAGGGGCAGCAGGTCCCGGTACACCTCGGCGGCCGCCTCCCGGTCGCCCAAGGCGACGGCGGCCGCGCCGCGTAGCCCGGCCAGGACGGGGTAGGCGAAGTCACGCCGGAGCGGCACGCGCCGGCCGAAGACCTCCCGGGCCTGTTCGGGACGGCCCGCGGCCAGCAGTGCGAGAGCAGTGAGGGCCTCGTTGAGCGGCTGGTACTGCTCCCACACCGTGAGTACCGTCGGCAGCAGCTCGGCCAGCCGGCCCTGCTGCAAGCGGATGCACCCGACGGCCAGAGCCGCCAGCGTGCTGAGGTCCACCGCACCCCGTGCGCGCAGCTCCGCGACCGCCGACCCCAGGGCTTCCTCCGCGTCCTCGAAGCGGCCCTGGGCCATCGCGAGCATGGGGCCACGCAGCCTGGCCACCGCGAACGCACCCTGGAGCTCGTACGTGCGGGCGATCTCGTCCGCACGGACCAGGCATCGCTCCATCTCCGCCGGGTCGTTGCGGCCGGCGGCGATCCGGGCGGCGGTGTAGGACGTCATCCAGGAGTACTCGGGGCCGTCCTGGGAGGCCGCCACCTCGGCGAGTTCCCGGTGGAGCTCCAGGTAGGCATCGGGCTCGAGTTCGCAGTCGACGCGGCGCAGCAGCGACGAGAGCGTCAGGCCCCGCAGGCGGGGCTCGTCCAGGGTCCGGGCGAGTTCCACGGCCCGGCGCGCCACGGCCAGGGCACGGGGATCGGTGTCGTCGAGCGCGTCGGCGAGCTGGTCGAGGAGCAGGCACCGCTGCCGGTCGGTCGGCCCCGGGCCCTCCAACAGCGTGCCGAGTTCCTCGACGGCCTCGGGGTCGGACGCCGCGTACGCGCGGACGCGCCACGGCGTCGGTTCGGTCCACGTCGTGTAGGCGGCGGTCAGCAGGTCGGCCCGGTCCGCCGCACGGGCCACCGCCACGGCCTGCTGCTGTGCCTCGCGGGCGGGGACCACGGCCCCCATCCGGATCCGGCAGTCCACCAGCTGACCCAGCAGCATCACCCGCAACAGGGCGGCATCCTGACCGGCGAAGGCGGCCGGATGATCGGAGAGGAGTCCGAGGGCCGTGTTCAGGAGGGTCTCGGCGTTCTGCGGGGCATAGCGGCGCACCGCCAACTCGCAGGCCAGCCGGGCATGGTGGACCGCGGGCCCGGCGTCGGCGGTCACGACCGCGGCCGCCTGCAGGAGGTGGTGGGCCGTGGCGGCGACGTTGTCCGACCCGAGGGCGATCAGGCTCCTGCCCAGTCGGGAGTGCATCCGGGCCAGCCGCAGACGCGTGAGGTCGGCCTCCAGGGCGTCCCGTACGAGGGCGTGACTGAAGCGAACCGTGCCCGGACGCGGCTCGGTGAGCAGTCCGGCGGTGACCCCCGCGTCCAGGGCGTCGAGGAGCTGCTCGGCATCGCCGTCCGCGGCGTGGACGAGGAGGGCCACCGGAGCCTCGCGTCCGGCGACGGCCGCCAGCCGCAGCCCGGCCGTGACGGTCGGCGTGAGCAGGGCGAGCCGTCGCCGCAGCACGTCCTGGACGCCCTGCGGGACGCGGGCCAGCGCCTGCTGCTCGCCCTCACCGGCCAGCAGGAGCGAACTCTCGTGCAGATGGAACGGGTTCCCCCCGGCCCGTTCGGCCAGGGCCGCCGCGGCCCGTTCGCTCATGTCGGTCGCGGTGCGCCGCAGCAGCTCCTTCGCCTGGGCGTCCGACAGCCCACCGAGCGCCATCCGTACGGGCGAGCAGGCGGCCAGGCGCGCCAGTGCCCCGGTCAGGTCGCCCTCGCCGGTGCGGTACGAGCCCACCAGGAGGAGCGGTACGTCGCGCAGTTGCTCGGCGCAGAGCAGGAACAGCTCGATGCTCTCCTGGTCACCCCGGTGGAGGTCGTCCAGCACGATCAGCAGCGGTCGCCGATGGGCCGTGTCACGGAGCCAGCCGAGCAGCGCCCTGTGCAGGCGGAAACGCCGGGCCGGGCTGCCGTCCGGCTGCCCGGAGTCGCTCGCGGTGCCCGGAGCCAGCAGCGGGGCGAGCTCGTCGGCGTACCGGCCCGGTGGCGCGGCCTCCGCCAGACCCGGCAGCATGTCGAACCAGGCCCGGCCGGGCGGGGCACCCTCGGTCTCCGGACACTGCCCGGACCCGGCCAGCCAGCCCTGCTGCGGCAGTTGGCGGACGGCCGCCTCCAGAAGACTCGACTTGCCGATACCGGGCTCGCCGGAGACCAGGACCACCTGGGCCCGGCCGCCCCGGGCCCGGTCCGCCGCGGCGGCGAGCCCGGCCAGCTCCTCGTCACGGCCGAGGAGCCGGCCCGCCGTCAGGACGGTCGGCGTCCCACGCCCGGCGCTCGCCACCGGGCCCCGCACCGCAGCCACGGCGGTGGACGCCTCGGCCCGCACGGTGGCCGCGGCGGGTGCCCCGGTCGCCAGCTGAAGCACGTCCAGACGCTGGTGCAGCAGGGCCTGCTCCAGCTCGACGAGAGCGGGCCCGGGCTCGACGCCGAGTTCCTCACCGAGGATCCGGCGGGCCCGCCGCAGCGCGGCCAGGGCGTCCCCCTGGCGGTCGCGAGCCCACAGTGCCAGGGCCAGCAGCCGCCAGCCCTCCTCGTGCAGCGGCTGCTCCCGGGCCAGCGCGGCCGCGTCGGCCAGGGCCTGCGCTGCCTGCCCGCTGCCCAGCCGTGCCGCGGCGAGCCGTTCGCGGGCGGTGCGGTGCACCTCCTCCAGGCGGGCGCGCTCACCGGCGGTCCACGGCTCGTCCAGGAACTCCGCGTACGGCTGCCCGCCCCACGAGGCGAGCGCCTCGGCCAGCCCCTCGGCGGCGAGGTGAGCGGGCATCTCCGCCCCTGAGCAGGCCGCCACCCGTCGCTCGAACACCCAGGCGTCCACGGCGCCCTGTTCGACGGCGAGGGCGTAGCCGTAGGGCGCGCTGACCAGCAGCCGCGCGGGCGCCCGCGGTGCCCGTTCCGGTTCGAGGACGCGCCGCAGCCGCGCGATGTAGGCGTGCAGCGATGTCTGTGAGCTCGACGGGATCCGTGTCGGCCACAACCGTTCGATGATCTGCTCCGTGGGTACGACCGCCCCACCGGCGAGCAGCAGTTGGACCAGAACCATCCGGGCGAGCCGGCCACCCGGATCAACCGCGCGGCCGTCGACCTCGACCCGGAACGAGCCGAGCACCTTCAATGTGACCATGACAGGGTCATCGTAATCGGCGCACCGCAGCCCGATGGACCCGGGAACCCGTGGAGCGCGCACCTGCAACCGGCCGGAACACGGCCGGGCCGCCGACAGGTGGGTGAGGGGGCGCCAGGAGGCCGCCACTTCCTGCACGGGGTGATGCCTCCGGTGCTCGGCCGCAGCCGCGACGGGGTGTCCGGGTGGTCAGGCGAGGGTGACTTCGACGGGGAGCTTCTTGATGCCGTTGACGAAGTTGGAGCGTACGCGCGGTACGTCGCCGGCGAGGCGGACGGAGGACAGGCGCGGGATCAGCTCCTCGAACATGATGCGGATTTCGGTGCGTGCGAGCAGGTTGCCCAGGCACAGGTGGGGCTGCCCTTGCCGAAGCTGACGTGGTCGTTGTCGGTGCGGGTGACGTCGAAGTCGTAGGGGTTGCCGAAGACCTTCTCGTCACGGTTGCCCGAGGCGTACCACATGACGACCTTGTCGCCCTCGCGGACCTGCTTGCCGCCGAGCTCGACGTCGCTGGTGGCGGTGCGGCGGAAGTGGTAGACGGGGGAGGTCCAGCGCAGGAACTCCTCGACCGCGGCGGGGATCAGCGAGGGGTCCTTCTGGAGCCGGCGAGCTGCTCGGGGTGCCGGATGAGCGCCAGCATCGAGTGGCTGATGGTGTGCCGGGTGGTCTCGTTCCCGGCGACGACGAGCAGCAGGAAGTAGTTGTCGAAGTCCTGGGCGCTGAGCGGGATGCCGTCGCGGGGGGTCTCGTTGACGAGGCGGGAGACCAAGTCGGTGCCGGGGCCGCCGCCCCGGCAGACCCCGGAATACCGTCGTGGCGCGGACCGGCTGCCCTGGGAGCTGTGGCCGGACCGGCGGGTACCGGGTTTCGCGCTCACCAGCGCCTCGGCGGGTGTCGGCCCGCAGCACCGCGCGGAGGATCGTTTCGGTGCGTTTCGCGTCCACACCCGCGCGGTGCCACCACTTCCCGGTCCTCGCCCGCGGCACCGTCTTCCGCCGCGGCAAGTCCGTCACCGTGATCGGCACCTGCTCCTGGAACCTCCAGGAACTCGGCGCACACGCCGCCGACGGCACCGCCGCCGTCCGCGACCACCTCGCCCGCACCGTCACCCCCACCGCCGGCAGCGCCGAGGCTCATCGGACACGTACCGCGGCTCCGACGCGTCCGGCTCGAACGGCTGTGGCACGCGAGCCCCGGTTCTCCAGGCCGAGATGTGTCTCGTGAGACCTCTGCTCGGGGTGGTGCGGGTGAAAGGGACGTCCGAGTGGTACCGCGGTACCGGTCTGGTCGGGGCCGAGCCGTAGCCGATCGAAGGGGGCACCGCGTCACAAGCTGCCCGTGCGGGCCGGGCAGCAACGTCGGTTGGTCCTACTCGGCAGGCAGCCGACCGACATGACCCGTCCCCGCAGATCCGGGCCCCACGCGGCGAGGAAGTTCGGCAGCCTCGGCCTCATGCCCCGCCGACAGGACTGGCCGGTGACCTGCTCCCGCCGGAGAACAGCCACGGCGAGCCGTCCCGGACAATCGACGGGGCTGTTCCGGCCCGGGGCGGCGAGAGCCCCCGGTGGACGGGGTCCGTTCCGGGGGCTCGTGCCGGGCTGGGTCAGATCACGCGGATCTGCTCGGCCTGCGGACCCTTCTGGCCCTGGGTGATCTCGAACTCGACCCGCTGGCCTTCCTGCAGCTCGCGGAAGCCCTGGCCGGAGATGTTGGAGAAGTGGGCGAAGACGTCCGGGCCGCCGCCGTCCTGCTCGATGAAGCCGAAGCCCTTCTCGGCGTTGAACCACTTCACAGTGCCCTGAGTCATGCTGCTTCCTGTCCAGGATGGTGCCGGGCCCGCCGTGTGCGGCCCGTGCGGAGGTGATCGCCAAGGCCCGGAAGTTGCATGTGCGGGACAGCAAAACGCCCGCGGGCATGTGACCGCGGGCGAACGACTCGGAACCACGACTGCTCTGGCAAGAACGGTACCGAGCCGTCCGCAGGAGCGCACGCGGACGCGCTGGTCCTCCTCGGCCACGACAGCCGGACCACCTGTTTGCCCGCCGACGCCGGACGTGCGCTGGTGCCCGCGCACGGACGGGCGCAGGCTGAGGAGTGCACAGGTCACCAGCCTTGGCCGGGCCTGGTCGGACTGCCTCGGCCCTCGCTGCGCGAAGATCGTGCCGCCCCGTCCGCCGAACCGCCGGAGCTCTCCGATGACCGACACTCCCGCCTCCCGCACGGCCCGCCCGATCGTGGTCGGCACGGACGGGTCGGCCCCGGCCCGACAGGCCGTGGTCTTCGCGCTCCAGGAGGCGCAGCTGCGCGGTACCGGCCTACGGGCCGCCTGCGCATTCGAGTACACCCCGACCCAGTACTCGGGCTTCGAGCGGACGGTCGTCTCGGGCCCCGACAGCGCTCCCGTGCCGCAGCAGCGCGATCTCGTCATGCAGTCCGTGGCCGACTCCGTCAAGGAGCTCCAGCAGCAGCTCGGCGGCCCACCCGTCGAGGTGGAGATCGTCTGCGAACGGGGACGTCCGGCGCAGGTCCTCCTCGAGGCGAGCAAGGACGCCTGCCTTCTCGTCGTCGGTTCCCGGGGATCGGGTGCCTGGGGACGCCTCACCCTCGGGTCCACCAGCACCGAGGTCGTCCACCACGCCCGCCTCCCGGTCGTCGTCGTCCCGGCGGAACACGACACCGAATCATCCTGAGCATCGATCCGGCCACGGTGCCGCCTCTGCCGTGGCCTCGGCCCGCGGTGGCCGGTGGCCGGGTCGCGGTCACCGGCCGGCTCGTGTGCAGGCGAGGAGTTCGGCGGCCGGGCCGGTCGGGGTGCGGCCGGACGGCCACACCGCGCGCAGGGACCGGCGCATGTCGATGCCTTCCGTCTTCACCTCCACCAGGCGTCCGTCGGCGATGGCCGTACGCACGGCGAGCTCGCTCATGACGGCCGGGCCCGTCCCGGCGATCACGGCGTTGCGGACGGCCGTGGCCGAACCGAGTTCCAGCAGGCGCCGGGAATCACCCGCCCCTGCCCGGCGCAGTGCCCGGTCGAGGGTGTCGCGGGTGCCCGACCCCCGCTCGCGCAGCACCAGGGGAGTGGTGGCGAGTTCGGCGGCGTCCAGTGGCCGGCGCCGCCGGGTCCAGGGGTGGCCGGGGGCGACCACCACCAGCAGCCGGTCGCCGGCCACCTGACGGGTCGAGAGTCCGCTCGGCGCCTGCGGCGCCTCGATGAAGCCGATGCCCGCCGCGCCCGTGCGCACCAGTTCGGGGACGTGCTCGCTGTTGGTGACCTGGAGGCTCACCTGCAGGTCGGGCTGCCGTTGACGCAGCTCACCGATCCACGCCGGCAGCAGGTACTCGGCGACGGTCATGCTCGCCGCGACCCTGAGCTCGGCGTCGCGCCGGGTGCGCAGTGCCTCCGCGCCGGTGACCAGCCGGTCGAGTTCGAGCAGGACGCGATGGGCCCGCTCGACGACCGCTCCGCCTGCGGCGGTGAGCCGGGAGCCGCGGCGGGTCCGGTCGAGCAGGACCAGGCCGAGCCGGCGCTCCAGTGCGGAGAGCCGCTTGCTCACCGAGGGCTGGGCGATGCCGAGGCGCGCCGCCGCGCTGCCGAGACTGCCCGTCTCCCCGACGAGGACGAGCAGCCGCAGCGATTCCAGGTCCGGTAGGCGGCCGAACGCGGCGGGGTCGAGCGGGCCGCCCCCGATCGCGCCCGTGGCCGTGACAGTCGTCGGACTCATACCCATGGGCTATGACCTCCTCTCCAGGTGGGGGCTACGCGGATGTGCGAGCGCCCGGAACAGTCGCACGCATGAGTGATGCCTTTGATGTCCAGTCCCCGGCACCGACCGCCGCACCGGTCGACCGGCGCACGCCGCAGGACGCGGACGCGCCCCGGCCGTCCCGCCGGAGCGCCTGCGCAGCCCGGGTGCCCGGCCTGGCCGCGGCGCTGGCCGTGGCCGTGGCGGGCACCGCCGTCGGCAGGCTCGTGCCGGTCGTCGGCGGTCCCGTGTCCGGGATCCTGCTGGGCGTGCTGGTGGCCGTCCTCGCCAAGCCGGGCCCGCGGCTGAGGTCCGGAATCGACTTCGCCGGCAAGCCGGTGCTGAAGTGCGCGGTCGTCATTCTCGGCTCCCAGTTGTCGCTGGTTCAGATCGCCAGGGTGGGGGCGGGTTCGCTGCCGGTGATGGTCGGCACCCTGGTGGTGTGCCTGGCCGCCGCGTACGGCATCGGCCGGTGGCTCGGCGTGGTCGGCGACCTGCGCACGCTGATCGGCGTGGGGACGGGTGTCTGCGGTGCGTCGGCGATCGCCGCGGTGACCCCGGTCATCGGCGCGGCCGGCGCCGAGGTCGCGTACGCGGTCTCCACGGTCTTCCTCTTCAACATCGCCGCGGTCCTCGTGTTTCCGGTGCTCGGGCATCTGCTCGGACTGAGTGAGCACGCCTTCGGGCTGTTCGCCGGGACGGCGGTCAACGACATGTCGTCCGTGGTCGCCGCGGCCGCCACCTACGGCCCGGGCGCGGCCGACTACGGCGTCGTCGTGAAGCTCACCCGCACCCTGATGATCATTCCGATCTGCATGGTGCTGTCGGCGCTGGTCGCCCGGCGGGCCAGGCACGGGGCGGGGACCGCCGTCACCCGGGTGCGGGCGGCCGAGCTGGTGCCGGGATTCCTCCTGGCCTTCCTGGCCGTGGCCGGGGTCAACACCGCGGGGCTCGTTCCCGCCGGGACCCGTCACGGCCTCAGCGAGCTCTCGGTCTTCCTGATCACCGTGGCGCTGTCGGCGATCGGGCTCTCCACCGACCTCGGCGGACTGCGCCGCGCCGGGGCCCGGCCCCTGATCCTCGGCGCCTGCCTGTGGATCGTCGTGTCGGCCGGCAGCCTGGGGCTGCAGTGGCTGACCGGCACGCTGTGACCCGGGGGCCGGGGCGGAATCCCCCGGGCCCCGAGGCCCCCGGTGTCAGCGGGCCCGCGGTGGCCGGGCACCGTTCGCGAAGTCCGCGAACCAGGTCAGCATCTCCGGGTGGGTGACGGCCCCCTCGCCGCTCACCTCCGCGACGCTCGCGCCCTGGAGGATGCGCTTGACCGGGACCTCCAGCCGCTTCCCCGTCAGGGTGCGCGGCACCGCGGGCACTTCGGCGACGGTGTCCGGCACGTGTCTGGGCGAGAGCTGGTGCCGGATCGCCGCGGTGATCCTGGCGCGCAGCGCGTCGTCGAGGACGGCGCCCTCGGCCAGGACCACGAACAGCGGCATGTGGTAGCCGCCGTCCGGCAGTTCGGCTCCCACGACCAGGCTGTCCGCCACCTCGGGCAGCTGCTCCACCACGGCGTAGATGTCGGCCGACCCCATCCGCACGCCCATCCGGTTGAGCGTCGAGTCGGAACGTCCGGCGACCACGACGGTGAGGTCGTCCTCGACCGTCACCCAGTCGCCGTGCCGCCACACACCCGGATACATGTCGAAGTAGCTCGCCCGGTAGCGCGAGCCGTCCGGATCGCCGACGAAGTGCAGCGGCATCGACGGCAGCGGGGCCGTCACCACCAGTTCGCCCTGCCGGCCGGTCAGCGGCCGGCCGGAGGGGTCCCAGGAGGCGAGCGCGACACCGAGCGCGGGGCACGGTATCCGGCCGACCCGGACGGGCAGCAGGGCACTGGCGCCGGCGAGGACCGAGCAGATGTCGGTGCCGCCGCAGATGGACTGCAGCCGGACGTCCGGTCCGAGGCGGTCGTGGACCCAGCGCCAGGTGCTCGGCGGCAGCGTGGAGCCGGTCTGCAGGACGGTCCGCAGCACGGTGAGGTCGTACCGGTCCGCGGGGTGTGAGTCCGCCTTCTCGGCGGTGGTCAGGTACGCCGCGCCCAGGCCGACCACGGTGGCGCGGGTCCGTTCGGCGACCCGCCAGACGCCGTCGGTGTCGGGGTGGGTGGGGCTGCCGTCGTACAGCACGAGGGTGCTGCCGTGCAGCAGGCCGCCGACCATGAAGTTCCACACCATCCAGCCGGTCGAGGTGTGGAAGAAGTAGCGGTCCTCGGCACGCAGGTCGCAGCCGAGGCCGAGGGCCTTGAGCAGTTCGACGACGATGCCGCCGTGGCCCTGCACGATGCCCTTGGGCCGGCCGGTGGTGCCGGACGACCAGAGGATCCACAGCGGGTGGTCGAAGGGCACGTCGGCGAAGTCGAGCCGGGCCTCCCCGGCCGTCAGCGGGGCCCACCGGTGTTGCACCACGTCGCCGCGTTCCGACCATGCGGACGCGGGCGCCGCCGGACGGAGGTGGTCGACCGTGACCAGGTGCCGGAGCGTGGGCAGCCCGGCCGTGATCTCGGCGACGGCCGGGAGCCGGTCGTACTCCTTGCCGCCGTGGCGGTAGCCGTCCACGGCCAGCAGGACGGTCGGTTCGGCCTGCCGGAGCCGGGAGAGCACGCCGGCCGTGCCGAACTCCGGGGAGCAGACGGTCCACACCGCCCCGACGGCCGCCGCCGCCAGCAGACAGACCACGGCGTGCGGCGTGTTCGGCAGGTAGCCGGCGACCCGGTCGCCCGGCTGCACGCCCATCTCCCGCAGGCCCGCGGCCAGCGCCGCGACCTGGCGCCGGAGTTCCTGCCACGAGGTCTCCACGGGCTCCCCGCCCTCGGTCAGGCTGACGAGGGCGGGCCGCTCGTCGGTGGCACGGGCGAGGCAGCGCTCGGCGAAGTTCAGCCGCGCGCCCGGGAACCAGACCGCCCCGGGCATGGCCGCGTCGCCGAGCACCTCGTCGTAGCCGGAGACGGCGTCGAGGCCGTAGTGCTCCCACACCGCCGACCAGAAGCCGGGCAGGTCACCGGTGCTCCACCGCCACAGCTCCGCGTAGTCGGAGAACCGCAGGCCCCGGGTGCGTTCCAGCCGGTTCAGGAAACCGGCCACGTCGGACTTCGCGGCCGAGGCCGGGCTCGGGGACCACAGCAGGTCGGTATCGGTGTTCATCGTCGCCTTCCGATGGTGCGGGTGGAAAAACGGGGGGCGTGTCCGCCGATTCCCGCCCGGCGCGGGAATC
>NZ_JBFAXX010000067.1:0-40633 GCF_040680995.1 Kitasatospora sp. NPDC051914 | reverse complement strand
TGGCGTTGCTCTTGTGGTGCGTTACAGCGGTCGGGGGGGGTGCCGCCCCGCCCGTTGGTCGGGGCCGCGCCCCCCCACGCGCCCCTACGGGTTGCCCTTTCAGGCCCAGGTGGTGCCGGTGAGGCGCTCGTAGGCCTCGATGTACTTGGCGCGGCTGCGCTCGACGATCGCGGCCGGCAGCTCCGGCGGCGGCTGCTCGCTCCTGCGGTCCCAGCCGGACTCCGGCGAGGCCAGCCAGTCGCGGATGAACTGCTTGTCGAAGGACGGCTGGGCGCGGCCCGGCTCCCACTGGTCGGCGGGCCAGAACCGGGAGGAGTCCGGCGTCAGCACCTCGTCGCCGATGACGAGCTCGCCGTCGAGCAGGCCGAACTCGAACTTGGTGTCGGCCAGGATGATGCCCCGCTCGCGGGCGATGTCCCGGGCCCGGGTGTACACGGCGAGGGTGGTCTGCCGCAGGTTGGCGGCGAGTTCGGCGCCGACCCGGCGGGCGGTCTCCTCGTAGGGGACGTTCTCGTCGTGCTCGCCGACCTCCGCCTTGAGGGCGGGGGTGTAGATGGGGGCGGGCAGCTCGGAGCCGTCGACCAGGCCCTCGGGCAGGGCGATGCCGCAGACGGTGCGGGAGACCCGGTACTCCTCCAGGCCGGAGCCGGTGAGGTAACCGCGGGCGACGCACTCGACGGGCGCCATCTCCAGGCTGCGGCAGATCAGGGTGCGGCCCTTCCAGTCGGCGGGGGCGCCGGCCGGCAGCTCGGTGGAGATCACGTGGTTGGGCACGATGTCGGCGATCCGCTCGAACCACCACAGCGACAGCTGGGTGAGGATGCGGCCCTTGTCGGGGATCTCGTTGGGCAGCACCCAGTCGAAGGCGGAGGTGCGGTCGCTGGCCACCATCACCAGGTCGCCGTTGGCGGCGCGGTACAGGTCGCGCACCTTGCCGGTGTGCAGGTGGACCAGGCCGGGAACCTGGACGGGCTCGGGCTTGGTGACAAATCCGCTCAAGGTCGTCTCGTCCTCAGGGAAGGGGGCTGACGGCCCGAGTCTTTCACGAGAGCTGCCTGGCCTCCTTGCAGAGGTGGTCGAGGAGGTTGGCGGTGGCCCGCTGGATGCGGTCGTCGGTGTGCCCGGGGCGGTCGAGTGCGGGCGACCAGGCGAAGGTGCCGGCGGCGAAGACGTACGCGCCGCTCGGCGCCCGGTAGAGGGAGGTCTGCTGGTGCCGCAGCCGACCGGCGCTGTCCCGGTACGGGGAGTGGGCGAGCAGGGTGCGCTCGAGGTGGTCGGGCAGCGGGGCCCGCGGGTGGTAGTGGTCGGCCTCGCCGGCGACCAGGCCGGGCAGCGGGTCGCCCTCCTGGAGGCCGGTGCCGGACCAGAGCCAGTGCGCGGTGTTGCGGGCGATCATCGGTGCGGGCACGGGCACCCGCCCCGCGTACTGCACGCCGAGCAGGGCCTGTTCGGGCTCGCCGGCCTCGCGCCAGAGCGCGCTGGCGCTGCCGGGCAGCCCGGCGGCCGGGCTGCCCGCCGGGACCCGCTGCCGCTTGCGGCAGTTGAGCAGCCGGTGGGGCTCGCCGGAGGGGCCGGGCGACAGGTCCACCCGCCAGTACATGGTGTTGGCGGAGAGGAAGACCAGCGAGGTGCCAGTGTCCCTGGCCTCCTCGACGGCCCGCCGCATCGGCTCGGACCAGTACTCGTCGTGCCCGGGGAAGACCATCGCCCGGTGCTTCGACGTGTCGACCTGCCCGGCGTGCAGGTCGGTGGCGGTGGCGTAGGCCAGGTCGTAGCCGTAGCGCTCGGCCCAGCGGATGAAGTCGTAGGCGTGGCCGACGTGCAGCGGCAGCCCGGCGCCGGCGTGCGGGCGGTCGAAGGAGACGGTGACGGCCGCCTCGGACTCGCCGACCAGCCGCCCCTCGGCGTTCCAGGCGTGGTAGAGGCTTGCGCCGGTGTGCCCGTCCTCGGGGAAGAGGTTGTAGGCCTGCCAGGTCACGTCGGGCAGGACGAGCAGCAGCTCGGCCGGGTGCGCCGGGTCCGCGTCGCGGACGGTGAACGGGATGTGGCTGCGGTGCCGGTCGTCGGCGGTGGTGAGCACGGCGACGTACGCCCCGGCGCGCCAGCTCGGGGGGATGTGCAGCCGCCAGGACTGCCACCAGTGGTGGCAGGAGACGGTGCGGCCGACGACCAGCGGTGCGGCTTGGGCGAGGCCGGAGACCAGCGGGCTGGAGCTGACGTGCCGGGCGCCGTCGCCGCCGTAGTGGCCGATCCGGTAGACGTCCACGGTGAACTCGCGGGGCGGGTTGACCGTGACCCGGAAGTCCACGGAACCGCCGGGCCGCACCACGCCGGCCGAGGCGAATCCCTTGATCTGCTGGTCCACGTCGTCGGCGTTGGCCGGACTGTTGACCGGCACTGCGGGGCGGGGCGCGGTGAACGGCTGCTGGCCCGGCGCGTCGACGCTGACGTACCAGGGCACCCCGCCGTCGGCGAGGTACTGGTCGGGGCTGCGCAGCCACGGCAGCGGCCCCTGGCCGAAGGGGTCGGACACGCCGTGCGCCAGCGTGCCGGACTCCCACCGGCGGTTGAGTTCCGTCCCCACGGGCCCCTCCCACGGTCGCCGGCGTCGGGCTCGACCCGCCCGTCCGCGGCTGGCATGTGCCACACGGATGTGCGTGCGGTCCAGCACACCACAGGTTGCTGGCACTGCGTCACCCCACCGTAGCAACTGGTAGGCAAGACGCCCGATTCGACCTGATTCGTCATCAACTGCGGACGGGGCGCGCGAGCCGCACGCCCGCCGTCTCCAGCCAGCCGCGGAGCGGTGCGTCCTTGCCCAGTTCGACGGCCTGGGCGACCACCGCGGCGAGGTCGGCCCGCCGGACGCCGCCCATCAGCAGCACCGGGCCGTCCAGCCAGTCCAGCCCCGGCACGGCGGCACCCGCGTCCACCACGGCGCAGCAGACCATCGCGGTGAGGTGCTCGGCCAGCAGGTCGCGCCCGCTGCGGGGCACGGCCGCACGGTCGCCGCGGGCGGCCAGGGCCTCGGCCAGGTCGTCACCGCCGCCGGAGGCGAGCCGGGCCAGCACCCGCCCGAGCGGAGGGCCGCCGGCCCGCCCGGCGCCGTTGAGCGCGGCCTCCAGCCCGGCGGACTTCTCCCGCCAGCCGCGGGCCGCCACCTCCGCCGCGTACGCCTCCCACTCCAGCGGCTGCCAGCCGCCGGACGGCACCTGGTGCAGCAGCTCGGCGGCGAGCAGCGAGACGGCCGCGTCCACCCGGCCCGGCTCCTCCAGCAGGTCGCAGGCGGGGCGGTCGCCGAGCCGGGTCTCGTACCCGTCGGCGAGCCGGTCGCGACGGGCCAGCTCGGTGAGGGCGGCCACCACGCCCGCGTTCAGGTGCTCGGGGTGGCGGCCGAGCCGCCAGGCCGGCAGGGCGACCCGGGTGAGCAGGCGGTCCCACCCGGCGTAGGCCAGGCCGACCTGCTCCTGGGCGGCGATCCGCAGCCCGTAGTCGACCGCCCTGGCCTGGTGGGAGGCCCAGGCCGCGGCCGAGCGCTCCAGCTCGGCGGAGTGCTCCCGGCAGGCCGAGAGCAGCGCCCGGTTGATCCGGTCGATCAGTGCGGCGGGCCCGCGGTGCGGCTCGCCGAGCGACGCGTCCAGGCTGCGGACGAACCGGCGGGCGGCGGCGATGTCGTGGTCGGCGGCCGCCGCGGTGCCGGCCACCACCGGGGCCAGCAGCGCCCGCAACTCACCGGCGCGCATCCACCACAGGAACGGCGAGCCGATCACCAGGACGGGGGCAGCGTGCGGGAGGCCGCGGCGGCGCGGGCCGGGCGGCTCCTCCAGCCAGCTGTCGCAGTCCGGGGTCAGCGCGATGCCCGACGGGGCGGGCACCTCCAGCCGCTCGGCGAGGTCGGCCAGCAGCCGGTAGAGCTCGGGGGCCTCCTCGGGGCGGACCGGGACGGCCGGGGTGACCGGTGGCACGGCGGTGCGGTGCGAGCGGCGGACCAGCCAGCCGAGGGCGAGGGCCAGGACGGCGACCCCGGCCACCACCCATCGGACGGCGTCCCACGGGCCCGCGTCGGGCGCACCGGGTGCGCCGATCCGGCCGGTGAACCGGCCCGCGAACAGCACCACGGCCAGGGCGGCGGGGAGAACGGTGGCGGCCAGGGCCCAGCCGCGGATTCGCAGCACGGCCTGGGCATGCGCGCGTGCGGCGTCGACAGCAGCCATTCGGCGCGGCACCCCCTTCGGAGCAGTCGGGCGTCGGCGGACCGGGATGACGATGACCGGGGGCCGGGACGTCCGAGCGACTCGAAATGATCAGTATCCGACCGGGACACGGCGGCAGCCGCCCCCGGTTGTGCATCCTGCATGGCTCTTCTGACAGTTTTGACGCCCTCGTACAGATGGGTGTTCCGGATCGCACTGCATTCCACTCGTCCTGGTGACGGCGCGAACGATCCGGACGCCCCCAGCATCCCCCCGGGAGCGTCGCACCACCCGGTGGCGGCCATGGCAGCGGTGCCCCGGGCGGGCGCGATTCAGCGCACCCTACGACTGCAGCCCCCGTTGCGTCAGCCGGATGCCCGATGAGTCACCCGAAGGGCTGGATTCCTGGCCGGGTACGGCCCCCGGGGCCGGGCGCGGCGGGTCCGGAAACGGGTGAGGGCGCTGCGCCATGGGGGTGTCCCCACGGCGCAGCGCCCTCGGCGAGCGGCCGGGCCTACTGCTGCGCGGCCTTCAGCGCGATGTCCGTGCGGTGGTGCGAGCCCTTGAGCGAGATCCGGGCGATGCCGCGGTAGGCGCGCTCGCGGGCCTCGGCGATGTCGGCACCGGTGGCGGTCACCGAGAGCACCCGGCCGCCCGCGCTGAGCACCTCGCCGCCGTCGCCGCTGCGGGTGCCCGCGTGCAGCACGTAGGTGTGCTCGTCGGCCACCTCGTCCAGACCCTCGATCGGGTCGCCGGTGCGCGGCGCGGCCGGGTAGCCCTCGGAGGCGACGACCACGGTGACCGCAGCGCCCTCGTCCCAGCGCAGCGGCTCCAGCTCGCCGAGGGTTCCGTCGGCGGCCGCCAGCAGCACGCCGGCCAGCGGGGTGCGCAGCCGGGCCAGCACGACCTGGGTCTCGGGGTCGCCGAAGCGGGCGTTGAACTCGATCACCCGGGTGCCGCGGGAGGTGAGCGCCAGACCCGCGTACAGCAGGCCGGAGAACGGGGTGCCGCGGCGGCGCAGCTCGTCCACGGTCGGCTGGAGGACGGTGGCCAGCACCTCGTCGACCAGGCCCTCGGGGGCCCACGGCAGCGGCGAGTAGGCGCCCATGCCGCCGGTGTTGGGGCCCTCGTCGCCGTCCAGCGCGCGCTTGAAGTCCTGCGCGGGGACGAGCGGCAGCACCGTGGTGCCGTCGGTGATCGCGAACAGCGAGACCTCGGGGCCGTCCAGGTACTCCTCGATCACGACGCGCTCGCAGGAGGCGGCGTGCTCCAGCGCGGCCGCGCGGTCGGAGGTGACCACGACGCCCTTGCCGGCGGCGAGGCCGTCGTCCTTGACCACGTACGGGGCGCCGAAGGCGTCCAGCGCGGCGGCCGCCTCCTCGGCGGTGGTGCAGACGTAGGAGCGGGCGGTCGGCACGCCGGCGGCGGCCATCACGTCCTTGGCGAAGGCCTTGGAGCCCTCGAGCTGGGCGGCCTCCGCGGACGGGCCGAAGACGGGGACGCTGGCCGCGCGCAGCGGGTCGGCCACACCGGCCACCAGCGGCGCCTCCGGGCCCACCACGACCAGGTCGGCGGCGAGCTCGGCGGCCAGGGCGGTGACGGCCGCGCCGTCCAGCTGGTCGACCGGGTGCACCGTGGCGACCTGCGCGATCCCGGCGTTGCCCGGGGCGCAGTGCAGCTCGGTGACGGCGGGATCGAGGGACAGTGAGCGGCACAGGGCGTGTTCGCGGGCGCCGCCGCCGATTACGAGGACCTTCACGCTTGGCAAGGGTAGTCGGTGGCCGGTTCCGCCCTCCCGGCGGCCGTGGCGAAACCTCCAATCGTGCCGCTTTTCTCCGCATCCGATCTGGAGGATCGTCCAATCCGGCGTCCGTCCGGGCTGCGGCGCAGCCCCGGGGTCATGCCCGCAGGCCGCTCGGGCCTCGCTCGGAAGAGTGAAATCTCGCCGCCCGGCGAAACCCTCTCACCTCGGCTTCCGGACCCGAACCCGGATAACGATCACAGCCGAAGCACCCACACGGTAAGCCATTTGGGGGTAAGAAGTGCTGATGGACGAAAACCGGCGACGCGCCGGAGCACGGCACCATGGGCGACTCGCACCGCCGCACGGAGCCATGTCCGACGCAGCGTCAGCCGGGCGTCCAACCAGGACTGCACTGTCACCCGCCACAGGGAGCCCCACAGGTGAGCCAGCCGGAAATGCAACCCGAGGAGAGTCCCTGGGGCAAGGACGTCGGCGAGGAGGACCAGCCCTCGGTGGCCGCGACCGGCCGCACCCCCACGCGCCGCCGCACCGATCTGAGTGCCCGCCAATTCCCTTTGGGTGACTGGGGAGAGCCCGCCGAGCGGCTCGAGGAGCTCTACCGGTGGTCCGAGGAGCGGGCCGTTGAGGCCATCGACTGGTACCGCAGGGACCGCATCTGGAAGCGTCGGTGGGCGCGGCTGCTGCGCTTCGGCGCCGGGGTGTCCGCGATCGGCGGCGTGAGCGCCCCGCTGGTCGGGCTGACCGGGGTGCTGGACGGGGCGGCCGGCTGGGGCTACCTCGGCCTCGCACTCTCCGCCGCCTGCCTGCTGACCGACCGCGGATTCGGCCTCACCTCCGGTTGGATGCGCGACGTCTCCACCACCCAGGCGCTGCAACGGCGTTTGGAGGCCTTCCAGTTCGACTGGGCCTCGGAGTGCGTCCGCGAGGTGCTCGGCCCCACCGAGGGCACCGCCGGCGAGGCCGCCGAGCGCTGCCTGGGCGTGCTGCGGCGCTTCTGCGAGGACGTCTCGGACATGGTCCGCACCGAGACCTCGGAGTGGATGCTGGAATTCCGCGCCTCGATGACCCAGCTGCCCACCCAGGCGCCCGGCGTCTGGGGCGGCCGCTCCGAGGGCGGGTTCGGCGCCCAGGTCCGCGTCCTGCCCCCGCCGGGCACCCGGCCCACCATGCCACGACAGCGTCCCCCGGAGGGGCCGCTGCGCTAGTTTGTCGCCCGCTCGCCGCTGTTCTATCGTCCGCTCGCCTCCGGGCCCTCCTGACCCGGCGCCGACGGTCGTCGCGCTGATCGTCGCCCGCTCGCCTCCAGGCCCTCCTGACCCGGCGCCGACGGTCGTCGCTCCGTCGCTGCGCTCCCGCGCTCCTCGCTTTCGGCACCGGCGGGCCCTTCGGCTCGGGGCGGTCTTCGCTCCCTCGCTCCGCCCCGGGGTCGGGGCGGGCCTTGGGGGTCAGGCGAAGACGATCATCGAGCCCTGGGTGACGCTGCGGGTGGCCGCCGCGTAGAGCCCGGCCCAGGCGTGCCGCTCCCGTGCGTACGGGTGGTGTGCGTCGTCCAGCGGCGGGGCGAACGGCTGCTCGAGGCCGGTCGGCGAGAGCGGCCGGGTGGGGGCCGGCGGCTCCAGTACGTCGATGCCCAACACCGGTGCCACCGCCTGCAGTTCGCGCAGCAGTCCGTACGAGGAGCCGAGCGGCCCGCCGGTGGCCAGCAGCTCGTCGTCCACCAGCGGGACGGGGAACTCCACCGGCACGTACGCCCCGGCGTGGTCGAAGTGCCAGACCAGGTGCGACTGTTCGGCCGTCGACTCGAACATCTCCAGCAGCTGCTCGTAGTCGCCGCCGAGCGCGTCCACCGGGGTGATCTGGAAGCCCGTCACGCCCAACAGGTAGGCGCGGCGCAGGAAGTGGAGCGAGTCGTAGTCGAAGGCGGCTATCGGCTCGACGTCGCCGGTGATGCCAGGCGCGTAGCCGTGCACCGGCACCTCGGGCAGTCCGTGGCCGGCCAGCACGGAGTTGTAGCGGACGAGATCGTCCCGGAAGGGGTTCTCGGGGCTGTAGGTGAGGACGTCCACGAGCGGGACGAGCCAGAGGTCGCAGGCCATGGGCCGGCCCATCCTCTCCGGGGGTCGGGCGCCGCGCGCGGCCGACGGTGGTCGGGGAACGAGCGCCCACCCTACCCGGACGCCGGCGCCGCACGTCGCCCTCGGGTCGGCCGCCGACGGGGCGGGCGGGGCCGCGGGCTCAGGACGGCCCCGGCCGGCCCCGGACGGGCCCGGAGGGCCGCACCGGGCGGCCGAACCGCCCCGGCGGCACCGACCGCGGCAGCGGCACCCGGGTGGCCTCGTCCGGCAGCGCCGCCGGGGCGGCGGGACGCGGGGCGGCCGCCTCCGGTCCGGCGACCGGGGTGCGCAGCAGGCCGGTTACCGGCACCGACTCGACGTCCTCGCCGGCCAGCCGAGCCAGCAGCTCCAGCGTGAACAGGTTGTAGTCGTTGACCACTTGGTGCGCCCCGGCGATGTCGCGGGCCTCGATCCGGTCGACCAGGTCGCCGTGGCGGTCCCAGCAGACGCCGCCCAGGTCCGCCGCCTGCCGCAGGTAGGGGGCGGCGAACATCCAGGCCTGCACCCGCAGCCAGCCGAGGTAGTCGGCGACCCGGGCGTTGCCGAGCAGCGCCGCCGCCTCCTGCCAGAACCGCAGGTCGCAGCCGACCAGCACGTCCAGCTGGCCGGCCCGGGAGGCGCGCGAGGCGGCGTCGGCCCGGCGGCGCAGCGAGGGCATCCGGGACCAGTCGTAGCCGCCGGAGCCGTGGGCCGGGTGGGCGGTGAGCCTGCGCAGCGCGCTGTCGGTCAGCAGGGTCCGCGCCTCGAAGATCTCCAGGAAGTCCCGCCAGGTGAAGGCCGGAACGGTGAAGCCGCGGTGGTGCTCGGCGCGGAGCAGTCCCTGGGCTGCGAGGTCGACCATGGCCTCGCGGGCGGGGGTCGCCGACACCCCGTAGAGCTCGGCGACCTCCTTCACGGTGAAGTTCCGGCCGGCCGCCAGGCGGCCGGCCATCATCTCCTCGCGCAGCGCGTCGGCGATCTGCTCGCGCAGACTGTTGCGCTGGATCGGGGGACGGGCGGCACCGGTGCCGTACATGCGGGCCACCCTCCTCCGGCGGTGTCAGGGAGCCAGCGCGGAACGCGATGGCGGCTCATCTTCTCAAACACGCCCCCGGGGTGCACAGTGCCTCATCACGCCCATAACCGGACAGCCCGGCCGGGGCAGGTCCGGCCGCCCGGCCGCGGCCGGTCAGCGCTGGACGGGTGCCGGAATGCCGAGCAGCCGGTCCCGGTGCACCGGGAAGTCGGCCCGCGCCTTGCCCACCTCGGCGGGCTCGAGGTCCACGGTGAGCACCTCCTCGTCCGCCCCGGCCTCGCCGAGCACCCGACCCCACGGGTCCACCACCAGGCTGTGCCCGGCCTGCGGCACGCCGCCGTGGGTGCCGGCCGTGTTGCAGGCCAGGACGAAGGCCTGCTCCTCGACCGCGCGGGCCCGGGCGAGCAGCGTCCAGTGCTCGCGGCGGCGCTCCGGCCAGGCGGCCGGGACGACCAGCAGTTCGGCGCCGTCGTCCAGCAGGGCCCGGAACAGCTCGGGGAAGCGCAGGTCGTAGCAGGTGGCCAGGCCGAGTCGGCCGACGCCGGTGTCGGCGGTGACGATCTCCTGGCCCGCGCCCATGGCGACCGCCTCACCGCTGTCGAAGCCGAAACGGTGGATCTTGCGGTAGGTGTGGGTGAGGGCGCCGTCCGGCGCGAAGAGCAGCGAGGTGTTGTAGATGGGGCCGTCAGGATCGCGTTCGACGATCGAACCTGCGTGCAGCCACACCCCGGCCGCGCGGGCGGCGGCCGACATGGCCTCGGCGGTCGGGCCGTCCAGCGGCTCGGCCCCCGCCGACCATGCCTCGTAGGCGAAGCCGCCGAGCGCCCAGAGCTCCGGCAGCACCACCAGATCCGCACCCTCCTGGGCCCTGACCAGCGCAGCCGCGCGGGAGCGCCGCTCGGCCGGCGGCTCGGTGTCGGAGACCGCGAGTTGGATCAATGAAGCGCGCACAGTACCACCGTCCACGGCAAGAGTCCTACGATCATCACCCGAAAGCGCTGTCCCGCTGTGACCCGACAGCGTAACGTGCGGGTAGCACTTGCGCCCCCAGGTCCCGGCGGCGGCCGGCGGAGCGTGTTGGAAGCTGACGGAGGCCCGGAGATGCTTGTGGCGGACAACCAGACCGTGCAGGTTTACACCGACGCTTGGACGCAGTCCATCGAATCGGTGGCCGAACTGCTGGCCCCGTTGCCCACCGACTCCTGGAACAGGCCCACCGACTGCCCCGGCTGGTCGGTGCGCGACGTCGCCTCGCACATCATCGCCGTCGAGTCCGAGCTGCTCGGCGACCCGCGGCCGATCCACTCGCTCCCCCGCGACCTCCGGCACGTCACCACCGAGTTCGCCCGGTACGTCGAGCTGCCGGTCGACAAGCGCCGCTGCCACACGCCCGTGGAGATCACCAGCGAGCTGGAGTACACCGTCATCCGCCGGATGCGGGCCCTGCGCAACGCCCGCCACCAGCCGCACGACCTGGTCCGCTGGCCGGCCGGGCCGCTCTCCCGGGAGATCCCCTACGTCGAGCTGCTGCGCAACCGCGCCTTCGACGTGTGGGTGCACGAGCAGGACCTGCGGCGCGCCCTCCGGGTGCCCGGCAACCTGGACTCCCCCGGCGCCGCGGTCACCCGCGACTACCTCGTCCAGGGGCTGCCCAAGGTGGTCGCCAAGCTGGCCGGCGCCCCGGCCGGGACCACGGTGGTCTTCGACGTCACCGGGCCGCTGGAGTTCCTGCGCACCGTCCGCGTGGACGCATCCGGCCGCGGCACCGTCGACACCTCCGTCGGCCTCGCCCCCGACGTCCAGTTCCACCTGGACTGGGAGACCTACCTCCGGCTCGCCTGTGGCCGCATCCGCCCCGAAACGGCCGCCGCCGCCATCCGCGTCGACGGCGACACCGAACTCGCCGCCCGCGTCCTCGCCCACTTCACCCTGACCCCCTGAAGCCCTGATCGGCGTCCGCCCCGGGCGCGCGCCCCGTACCCGGACGGCGCGCGCCCTCGCACTCCCGTACGACGCCTGCCGACCGCCACTTCATCCGTTCGGCCTCGTTGATCCGTGCAGCACCCATCACCGAGAGTGAAGGAGGGGGCGGCATGAACGACGAGGCCGACATGGTGTTGGTGCCGTCGAGCTTCCCGGTCACCGGGCAGCCGATCAGGGTGGTGGTGATCCACGGGGAGCCGTGGTTCGTCACCGCGGACGTGTGCAGGATTCTCGGGCTGACCAACCCGAGCGAGGCCGTGAGGGGGCTGCACAAGGCCCACGCCCAGCGGATCGACCTTCGGATCGTAACCCTCAGCCCGCCTGAGGGTTATGACGTTTCCGCAGGTGGAAAACCCTATGGGCGCGGAAACCCAGTGGTCGGGGTGATCAGCGAGGCCGGCCTCTACCGGCTGATCATGCGGTCCGACAAACCGACCGCCGAGCCCTTCCAGGACTGGGTCACCGGAGATCTCCTGCCCGCCGTCCGCCGAGGTGACTTCGATGCGGGGCACCACCGCCGGAGGATGGGCGAGACGCTGGCCGAGGCGGTCGGCCAGCAGGTGGAGATCCTTACCGACGTCACCTTCAGTGACGGAATCAGCGCCCATGTCCGCTCGGACGGGACGGTGCACTGCCGCCACGGCGAGATGGAGTTCCGCGTTCCGAGCCGGGAGGAGGACAGCGGGCCTCCGTTCGGGCCGTACTACCGGTGCCCGAGCGTGGAACGGGTCGGCATCCGCGGAAGTGTGGCGCTGCCGCGCTGCCCGAGGCTGAAGCTGGTCGAGCTGGTCCGGCACCTCGCGGAGACCGGCCGCCGCAACCACCCGGGCGGCACGGTGCGCTGTGAGCTCGGCCGGGTGCGCTTCTCCGGGACGCCGCTCGACGTCGCGGATCTGCTCCGGGAGATCGGCGCGGCCTGATCCGGCCGCCGGCCCGCCCCGCGCGGGGCGGGCCGGCGGTGTGCCTCAGTGGGCGAGCCTGCGGCGGAGGCGGAGGATCATGGCGGTGCCGACCGCCATGGGGATGTACTGCCAGCAGAAGGCCCAGCGGTAGGCCTCGGCCGTGTGGGTGCCGTCGGCGGAGGCGAGGATGTCCAGCAGGACGCCGATGCCGAGGAGGGTCACCACGGTGCCGACGAAGCCGCCCATGTTGGCGATGCCGGAGGCGGTGCCGAGGCGTTCGGCGGGGTTGTGGGAGCGGGCGTAGTCGAGGCCGACCAGCGAGGCCGGGCCGTTGCTGCCCATGACGGCGATCAGCACCAGCAGCAGCCAGAGCGGCGGGCGGCCGCCGGGCCAGGCCAGGACGGCCGCCCAGCAGAGGGCGGTGGCTGCGATCACGGCGAGGCTGAGCGGCATCCGGGTGCGCGGGCTGCGGGAGACCGTCCGGCCGAAGACCAGCGCGAAGACCATGTTGCTGACGACCAGCAGGGTCAGCAGGGCGCCGCCGGCGGCCCGGCTCATGCCCTGCCCCTCGACCAGGTAGGGCATGCCCCAGAGCAGGCCGAAGGCGGCGGCCGGGAAGGCCGTGGTGAAGTGCACCCACAGGCCGAGCCGGGTGCCGGGTTCGGCCCAGGCGTCCCGGATCTGCCGGCCGACCGGGAGGCCCGGTGCGGAGCTGTCGCGCCGGGCCCTGCGGCTGTGTCCGGGGCCCTCCCGCAGCACCAGCGCGACGAGCGCGAACACGCCGGCGCCGGCCAGTGCGATGGCGGCGAAGGTGGCCGTCCAGCCCTGCTCGTGCAGGGCCCGGGCGAGCACGACCGTGGTGACCAGGTTCCCACCGACCCCGACCAGCCCGGTGAGCTGGGCGATCAGCGGGTTCTTCGCGGCCGGGAACCAGTGCGCGGCGATCCGCAGCACGCTGATGAAGGTCATCGCGTCGCCGCAGCCGAGCACCGCCCGGGAGGCCAGCGCCGGGCCGAAGGAGTCGGCGAAGGCGAAGGCCAGCTGTCCGGTGCTCATCAGCAGGACGCCCAGCAGCAGCACCCGCCGGGCGCCCTGCCGGTCCACCAGCAGGCCGACCGGGATCTGCATCGCCGCGTACACCAGGACCTGCAGGACGGCGAAGGTGGAGAGCGCGGAGGCGCCGATGCCGAAGCGGGCGGCGGCGTCCAGGCCGGCGACGCCGAGGCTGGTGCGGTGGACGACGGCGAGCAGGTAGACCGAGGCGCCGACCGCCCAGGCCGCCCAGGCGGCGCGCCCTCCCGGCGGGACGGGCCGGAGCAGGGGCGGGGAGGAATGGAGTGGGGGAAGGGGGCGGGCGGTGTCGGCAGGGTCCGCGCTCATGGCACCAGAGCCTAGTCATCCCATGACCTGACCAATCGGGCAGGGTACGAACCGGGCCCGACCGGGCACCGGCGGACCGCGGGGCCCGCCCGTCAGCCGGTCAGCGTCCAGCTCACGGTGCGGGTCATGTACCGGTCCCGGAAGGCCTCGTCGCGCACCCAGTCGGTGGTGTCCCGGACGGTCGCGGTGACGGTCGCCCGTGCTCCCGGCGCGAGGCCCAGGGTGGCGGTGTCCAGCCAGCTGCCGCCGGCGGCGGGCACCGGCTTCCCGTTCACCGTCCACTCGATCTGCAGCTGCCTCGGGCCCTCCAGCGGCACCGCGCTCACCTGCAGCCGCGGCCGCCCGGCGACCGGGCCGGGGGCGGGCACCGCGCCGTCCAGCGGCTTCACCCGGCGGTAGACCTGCTCGACGATCGCCTCCCGGGAGGGCAGGTTGTACGTGCCGCCGAGGGTCCGCATGACCGAGTCGGCGGTCGGCCGGTACAGCCCGTTGGCGCTGCGGTACGCGCCCACCACGCCGCCGCCGTCGGGCGAGGTGGCGCCGAGCCAGCGCCACCACTTGACGTGGGTGCGGAGCATCTCGTCGGCGTCCACGGCCGAGAGGTTGGCGTAGCCGGGGTCGTCGGGGGCGCTGTCGTACTCGTCGCCGAGGTCGCCCACGGTGTGGCCGATCTCGTGCTGGATGATCCGGCCGGCGTCGGGGCTGCCGCCGGCCAGCGTGGTGACGCCGGTGCCGCCCGCACCGCCGTACTCTTCGGAGTTGGCGAGCGCTATCAGGTACTGCGGGCCGGCGTCCTCCCCGGCGTAGCGGGCGGTCGCGGACTCGTCCGCGCAGAGCAGCCGGGCGGTGCCCTCGCACCAGAAGTGCATGCCGAGCGGGGTCTCCGTGGGCCCGCCGTCGTCGTCCTCGGCTATGCCGGCGACCGGGGAGACCACCTCGACCCGCCGTATGTTGAAGAAGTTCTGGTACGTCCGGAACGGTTCTATCTCCATCAGCGCCCGCCAGGCCCGGTCGGCCTGCTCCCGGAACAGCGGCTGCTGGGCGGCCGTGTAGCCGTCGCCGAGGAGCACCAGGGTGATCCGGTTGGCCGGGTCCCCGGCCCGGCGGATGTCCACGCTGGGGGCCGCGCCGGGGGCCCGCAGGTCGATCCGGCCGGGGGCCGGCGGTGCTCCGCGTTCGGCGAGCGGGCCGGCGGGCGGCCCTATCACCGCGGACGGCGCGGGCGCCGCGACCTCGAGCGCCGCGGGCAGCACGGCGGCCGACATCAGCACGAGGGCGGCCAGACTCCGGACGATCCGGCCAGGGTTGCCAGGCGGCATGCGGGTGCGTCCTCCGGGCTCCGGTCACCCGGCGGGGGCCCGGGTGGTGGTCGCACACACGTACCCACGACGACACGCCCGGCCGACCGGACGCATCCGAAGTTCGCCGAACCGGACCAACGGCACCCCGGCGTGTCGGCTCGCACTGGCGCCCGCGGACACTCCCGCCCGGCGGCTGCCCGCCGCCCCGGTCAGCTGCTGCGCAGCGCGGCGAGCGGGTCGGTCCGTGCCGCCCGGACGGCCGGGTAGACGCCGGCGAGCAGGCCGATCACCGCTCCGACCAGCGGCGCCGGCAGGGTGGCCCAGGGCTGCAGGACGGCCGTCCAGTCGCGGGCGGCGGCCACCGCGAGGACGGTGAGCACGCCGAGGCAGGTGCCGATCAGGCCGCCGAGGGCGCCGAGCGCGGCCGACTCGGTGAGGAACTGCGCGGCGATGTGGTGGGTGCGGGCACCGAGGGCGCGGCGCAGGCCGATCTCGGGGGTGCGTTCCAGGACGGCGACGAGCGTGGTGTTGGCGATTCCTACGGCGCCCACCACCAGGCAGATCGCGGCGAGCGCCAGGAACAGGCCGGTGAGGTCGGAGGTGACCCGGTCGCGCAGGCCGTGCGGGTCCGGCGGGGCGGTGGCGGTCAGCAGGTCCGGGGCGTCCGGGCGGAGCGCCACGGGCAGCTGGTCGGCCACCACGGCGGCCGCCCCGACCCGGGTGGCGGCGATCAGCCGGGCGGCCCGGTCGTCCCCGGTACCGGGGTTGCCGAAGCGCTCCAGCGCGGTGGAGCCGGGGATGATCATGCCGAGCAGGGTGTCCGGCAGCCGCTGGACGTCCCGGTAGATGCCGATCACGGTGTACGGCAGGCCCTCGATGAAGATCGCGGGCTGGGCGTCCAGCCGGGTCACCCCGAGCCGGGTCGCGGCGGTGCTGCTGAGCAGCACCACGGGCAGCGAGGCGGACTGCGCGTACGGGTCGAGGGTGACCCCGGCGGCCAGCGTGGGGTGGACGGCGGCGACCGCGCCCGGGGTGGCGGCGAACAGGGCGAGGCCATGGGCACCGCCGCCGGCCGCCGGGGAGGCGGAGATCCGCAGGTCGTCCGAGGGGATGCGCCACCAGACACCGGCAGCGGTGACGCCGTCGATCCGCCCGGCCCGGGCGTCGACGTCGGCGGGGAACGCGGTGGGCGGGTCGGCGCCCGGGGCCACGCCCTGGGTCGACGGGTGGTCGGCGACGGTGACGGTGGTCGCCCTGGTCAGGTCGAAGCTCGCGCCGATCTGCCCGGAGGCGGTGGCGGTCAGCCCGAGCACGGCGACGAAGGCGCCGATGCCCAGGACGGTGCCGAGCACGGTGAGCGCGGAACGGCCGGGGCGCTGCAGCACACCCGCCAGCGCCTCGCCGAACAGGTCGCGCGGCGACAGCCGGGAGGGCGGGCCCACCGGGCCGGTGCCGCTCACCGGTGCGCCGCCGGCTCGGTGAGGCGGCCGTCGCCGATCCGCACCACCCGGCGGGCCCGGGCGGCGACGGCGGGGTCGTGGGTGATCATCACCAGGGTGAAGCCCTCGTCGTTGAGCTGCTCGAAGCGGTCCAGGACGGCGGAGGCGGAGGCCGAGTCCAGGTTGCCGGTGGGCTCGTCGCAGAGCAGCAGGTCGGGCCGGTTGACCAGGGCCCGGGCGATCGCGACCCGCTGCCGCTCGCCGCCGGAGAGCGTGGTCGGCAGGGCGTCCGCCCGGTGTCCGAGGCCGACCCGGTCCAGTGCGTCCCGGGCGGCCTTCCGGCGCCGCTCCCCCGGGGTGCGGTTGTAGACCCCGGCGAGCAGCACGTTCTCCTCGGCGGTGCGGTGCGGCAGCAGGTGGAAGGACTGGAAGACGAAGCCGATCCGCCGCCCGCGCAGGGTGGAGCGGTCCCGGTCGGAGAGCTGCCCGGTGTCGATGCCGTCCAGCATGTAGCGGCCGGCGGTCGGGGTGTCGAGCAGCCCGAGCAGGTGCAGCAGGGTGGACTTGCCCGAGCCGGACGGGCCGGTGACCGCCAGGAACTCGCCGCTGTGCACGGTCAGGTCGCACGGGTGGAGCGCGGTGACCGGCGGCGGCCCCGCGTGGCTGCGGCCCACGCCCTCGAGCCGGACGATCTCGCTCACCGGCCGACCACCACCGGGTCGCCGGGCTGCAGCTGCGCGGTCTGCACGGGGGTGACGGCCACGTACCCGTCGGCGTTCACCCCGGGGGTCACCGGCACGGTGATCCGGCGGCCGCCCGAGTCGATCCGGGTGACGGCCGTCCGGCCGGTGGCGTCGGTGAACACGGCGGCCACGGGCACGCACAGCACCGGATCGGCGGTGGCGCTGCGCTTCACGGTGATCCGCACGTTCTGGCCGACGAACGCGGCGGGCAGCGGATCGGCCGGGTCGATCCGCAGCGGCACGTACGAGGCGCCGGGCGGGCCCGCTGCGGGAGCGCCCGGCGCGGCCGCACCTCCGGCGGCCCCCGCACCCGCGGCGCCCGTCCCGGCGGCACCGGCGGCACCGGGCGCCGCACCGCCGCCGATGGCGATCACCCGGCCCGCGGGCGGCGCGGTGGTCGGCGCGTCCAGCCCGGCGACCCGGCCCTTGGCCGTCGTCCCCGAGGCCTCGGCGAGGATCTCCACCTCCATGCCGGGGGCGATGCCGGGGGCCTGGGCGGGCGCCAGCTGGCCGGTCACCACCAGGTCGCCGCTGGTCAGCGAGAGCAGCGGGCCCGCGACCGGGGCACCGACGGGGGCGTTCACCGCGGTCACGGTGGCCGGCACGACGGGCAGGAAGACCGCCTCGCCGGCCGACACCACCGGGCCGTTCGCGGCCTCGGCGGCGGCCAGCGCCGCCTTGTCCTCGGCGAGCTTCCGCCGGGCCTCCTCCAGCTGGCCCGCGGCATCGGCAGCGCCGGTGCCGGTGCCCTGGTGTGCCTTCAGTGCGTCGACCTGGCGCTGGTCGGCCTCCACCGTCCGCCGGGCGGTGTCCACCGCCTGCTGGGCGGCGGCGCCGGCGGTCGGGGCGGAGTGGCCGAGCTTCCGGTAGAAGTCGGTGACGGCGCGGGCGGTGCCGGTCCCGAACGTGCCCTCGGCGTCGGAGCCGCGGCCGTGGCCGAGGTCGGCCAGCGCGGCCTGCAGCTGGGCGACGTCCGGGCCCTCGGCGCCCGGCTTCAGGTCGCGGTAGGCCGGCACCGCGCCCTTCAGCACGAACAGCGGCCGTCCGGAGACCTCGGCGAGCAACTGCCCGTTGCCCACCGCGTCCCCGGGCTTCACGGCGAGCCCGGAGACGTAGAGCTGGGTGATCTCGGGCGAGCCGGAGGCCGGGGTGACGTTGTACTGGGTCGGCGGATAGACCTGGCCGCGGGTGACGGTGGAGCGGGTCAGCACCTTCAGGGCGGCCTCGGCGGTCAGCAGGGTCCTGGGCGGGGGCGCGGTGTCCGCGGCCCGCTCCGCGGGCGACTTGATCACCGTGGCGGCGCCCAGCCCGCCGCAGGCGACCAGCGCCGCGGAGACCGCGACCACGACCAGGGCACGGCGCCGCCGCACCATCCGCGAACGGCCCGGAGACCCGCCCTCCGCCGTCTCCTCCGCGTCGAATTCCTGCTCCCGTTCCCGAATCAGGTCGCTCAATGCCTCGTCACCAGCCACTCACCGCTGCCCGTCGGAAGAAATTCACGTGCACCGGAGCGGGTGATTCCGAATTCCCCACCGCACCCGGATCGAGCCGCCTCAGCCTACCCGCGGGGCCCGCTGCGCCATACGATCCGGCGGTCGCGAATTTCGATCCGAATTGCCCGTACCCGCACGGAATTCCGCCGTTCGGGGCGCCTTCTCCTACCGCATGCACATCATGATCGCAGCCCGGGATCGGCCGTTCGGTCTACGGTTTCCGTGAAAGGCGCCCACGAACCCTCCGCATACGGACGCGGTGGATTCCGGCGGAATAGCGGGACGCGGCCCGGAGGGTCAGCCGCGGCGGTGGTGCAGGACGACGTGGGTGGCCAGCCCGAGCAGCAGACCCCAGAAGGGAGCGCCGATGCCGAACAGGGTCACCCCCGAGGCGGTCGCGAGGAAGGTCACCACGGCGCCGTCCCTGCCGCGCTCGTCGGCGACCGCCCCGGCCAGGCTGCCCTGGAAGGAGGCGAGCAGCGCCACCCCGGCGATCACCGCGATCAGGACGTGCGGCAGCCCGGTGAACAGGCTCACCAGCACCCCGCCGAAGCTGCCCACCACCAGGTAGAGCACGCCCGCGGACATCCCGGCGACGTACCGCCGCCGCAGGTCCGGGTGGCTCTCCTCGCTGGTGCAGATCGCCGCGGTGATCGCGGCCAGGTTGACGCCCGGCGAGCCGAACGGGGCCAGCAGCACCGAGAGCACGCCCGTCGAGCCGACCAGCAGCCGGTCGTCCGGCCGGTAGCCGGAGGCCCGCATGATGGCGAGGCCCGGGGCGTTCTGCGAGGCGAGCGCCACGATGGTCAGCGGCAGCGCCAGGCCGACGGTCGCCGCCCAGGAGAACGCCGGCGCGGTGAGCACCGGACGGGTCGGCCCGCCCGCCCCGATGTGCAACGGCAGGCCGACGGTGGCCGCCGCCAGAACGGCGCCGACCAGCAGCGCCACCGGCACCGCGTACCGCGGCACCAGGCGCTTGGCGAGCAGGAAGGCGGCGAAGCTGCCCAGCACCAGGACGGGCGCACCGCGCAGCTCCGCGAAGATGCCCGCACCGAAGGTGAAGAGGATGCCGGCCAGCATCGCATTGACGATGCCGGACGGGATCGCCCGGACCAGCCGCCCGAACAGCCCGGTCGCGCCGAGCACCGCCACCGCCACCGAGGACAGCAGGAAGGCGCCCACCGCCTCCCGGTACGGGTACGCGCCGAGACTGCCCACCAGCAGGGCCGCCCCCGGCGTGGACCAGGCGGTGATCACCGGCGTCCGCGTCCACCAGCTGAGCAGCAGGCAGGTCAGCCCGCTGCCGATGGAGACCGCCCAGATCCAGGAGGCGGTGTGCGCCTGGTCCAGGTGCCCGGCGGCGGCCGCGGCGAGCACCACCACCAGCGGGCCGGAGAAGGAGACGGCGATGCAGACCAGTCCGGCCAGCAGGGCGGGCAGCGAGACGTCCCGGCGCAGCGAGGGCCGGGGCTCGGGCGGGGCGGGGGCGGCCTCGACCTGCACCGCGGTCTGATGATCGGACATGGGCAGCAGTATCACGGAGACTTCCCCGGCACCCGAAAAAAATTTCTCCGGACCACCTGCAACCCCTCGGGCAGATGGACGTCCATGAGGATGAAGGCACGGAGAGCGGGACCGGCGGACAACGGCCGGGGGGCCGATGCGCCGGGCAGCCTTCACCCATACACACCGTCAGCACACATCCCTGGGGGGACCAGTCATGCGCGCGCCCGTTATCTCCCGTTTTGTCCGCAACGCCGCCGTCACCGCCGCAGCCGCTCTCACGATCGGCGTCGGCCTGCCCGTCCTGTCCGGCGGCACCGCCGTCTGGGCGGCCTGCGGCGACGGCACCGCTGCCACGGCGCCGCAGGCCGTCACCCTTGCGCCCGGCGCGTTCCTCCCGCCGCTGCCGAAGAGCGTCACCGCCGGCGGCGCCGCCGTGGAGCTCGGCCTGCTGCAGGCCAACGACACCGGCAAGCCGCACCAGGCACTGGCCCCCTGGTTCGCGCTGTTCGCCTCCGAGCCGCTGCCCGGTGGCCGCCGGCTGGTCAACCTGCAGCCCGAGGACGTGAGGGTGGAGGTGCAGTTCCACGGCGCCTGGAAGCGCCTGCCGGTGCGCCACAGCTGCGACCCGACCCTGGTGGCCGACACCTCGTCGATCGCGGAGCCGGTGCCCGCGGGCGGCACCCACCGCTACCGGTTCCGGCTGACCGTCCTCGCGAAGACCCCGGAGCAGATCAACAAGATCGACGTCAGCACCGGCCCGCGCACCGCCTTCCGGCTGGCCGTGAAGCACCCGAAGCCGGCCGCCGCCCCGACCACCGCGAAGCCCACCACCGCGAAGCCCACGCCGACCAAGGCGGCGCCCGTCCCGGCGGCCGCGACCACGGCCCTCGCGGCCACTGCCGCCGCCCCGGCCACCGAGCTCGCCGAGACCGGCCCGTCCACCCCGACCGCATTCCTCCTCGCGTCCGGCGCGGCGGCCCTCGCCCTGGGCGGCGGGGTCCTGTTCGCCGCCCGGAAGCTCTCCCGCCGCTGACCGGGACGCTTCGCAAATCCCGTGCGGTCCTTCCCGCGTGCCGGGTTGCGCGGCCATCCGGGTGAGGGCACCGTGGGCGGGACCGGCGGGAACGGCCGGGGGGACCGAAGCGCCGGATGCCTGTCCGTCCACACCATCGGCACCGACGTCCAGGGGGTCGCTCATGCGCACACCCGTCTCCCGTTCCGTCCGCAGGGCCACGACGACCGCGGCCACCGCCCTCCTGCTCGGGACCGCCCTCCCGGTGCTCTCCACCGGGAGCCCCGCCTGGGCGGCCTGCGGGAACGATCCGGGGCCCGCTCTCCCCTCCGAGCCCCGGCACGCCGAGGACCCGGTCACGGCCTTCATCCAGCCGCTCCCCACGGAGGTGGCGGCGGGCGGGGAAGCAGTGGAGATCGGTGTCGAGGAGGGCAACTTCACCGGTGGGCCGTACCAGCGGCTTACCCCCCGGTTCGCCGTGCTCGCCTCGGCACCGGCGGCGCAGCAGGGCGAACTCGCCAACCTGCAGCCGGCGGACGTCAGCGTCGAGGTCATGTGGCAGGGGCAATGGCAGCGGCTGGCGCTGCACCGGTCCTGCGACCCGGTGCTGGTGGCCGACACCTCCTCGCTCGCCGTGCCGCTGGAGGACGGGCGGGCGCAGCGCTACCTGTTCCGGGTGAGCCTGTCCGCCGCCACCCCGCCCGAACTGAGCAGGCTGGACGTCTACGCGGGTTCGACCGGCAGCGACCGGACGGAAGCCGCGGAACTCACCGTCACCCGGAGCGGCCCCGCGGCAGGCGGGGCGGGCACGACGGCGGCCGCAGTGGCCGCCGCTCCGGCAGCGGACGTGAGCACGCCGGCCGCAGACCCGGCGGCCGTGTCCGCGCCGGCCGGCACCGGGTGGGCCGGGACGGCGGTCCTGCTCGCCCTGGGCGGCGGGATCCTCCTGACGGCGCGTCGGCTCCGGCGCCGCTGACCGTCCCCGGAACGCCGCCGGCCCCGCCCCCACGGAGGGGACGGGGCCGGCGGCGTTCACCGAGGGATCGGCCCCGGGCGATCAGCCCCAGGTGATCAGGCGCTTCGGGTACTCCAGGATCGCGGCGATGTCCGCGAGCACCTTGGAGCCGAGCTCGCCGTCGACCAGGCGGTGGTCGAACGAGAGCGCCAGCGTGGTGACCTGACGGGGCACCACCTTGCCCTTGTGCACCCACGGCAGTTCCCGAACCGCACCAAAGGCGAGGATGGCCGCCTCGCCCGGGTTGAGGATCGGGGTGCCGGTGTCGACGCCGAAGACGCCGACGTTGGTGATGGTGACCGAGCCGCCCTGCATGTCCGCGGGCGAGGTCTTGCCCTCGCGCGCGGTGTCCACCAGCTCGCCGAGCGAGACGGCGAGCTGGGTCAGGGTCTTGCCGCCCGCGTCCTTGATGTTGGGGACGATCAGGCCGCGCGGCGTGGCGGCCGCGATGCCGAGGTTGACCTGCCCCTTGATCACGATCTCCTGGGCGGCCTCGTCCCAGGCTGCGTTGATCTCCGGGTGCCGCTTCACCGCGGTGAGCAGCGCCTTGGCGACCAGCAGCAGCGGGGAGACCCGGACGCCCTGGCCGAGCTCGCCGGTCTCCTTGAGCTTGCGGACGAGCTTCATCGTGCGGGTCACGTCGACCTGGACGAACTCGGTGACGTGCGGCGCGGTGAAGGCCGAGGAGACCATCGCGGCGGCAGTGGCCTTGCGGACGCCCTTGACCGGGATGCGCACGTCGCCGGCGCCGGAGACGACCGGCACGACGGCGGGCGCGGCGACCGGGGCGGGAGCGGCGGCGGCCGGAGCCTCCGGCGCCGGCGCCGGCGCCACGGCGGCGTGCACGTCCTCGCGGGTGATCACGCCGTCCGGACCGGTCGGGACGACCGTGCGCAGGTCGACGCCGAGGTCCTTGGCCAGCTTGCGGACGGGGGGCTTGGCCAGCGGCCGCTCCCCCGTCTGGGCGGGCACCTGGACCGGGGCGGCGGGCGCCACGGGGGCGACCGGGGCCGGCGCGGCGGCCGGTGTTTCACGTGAAACCGGAGCGGCGACCGCCGGTACGGCGGCGGTGGTCCGGCGGGCCCGGCGCTGGGTGCCGCCGGTGCGCGGACCGTAGCCGACCAGCACCTCGCGGCGCTCGGGGACGGCCTCCTCGGCGGCCGGGGCCGCCGCAGCCGGTGCCGCGGGCGCAGCGGCAGGGGCCGGAGCCGCCTCCGCGGGGGCCGCACCGGCGACCGCCACCGCGATGATCGCGGTGCCGACGTCGACGGTGGAGCCCTCCGGGAAGAACAGCTGCTCGACGACGCCGGTGAACGGGATCGGCAGCTCGACCGCGGCCTTGGCGGTCTCGACCTCGCAGACGACCTGGCCGTCGGTGACGGTGTCGCCCACCTTGACGTACCAGGAGAGGATCTCGGCCTCGGTCAGCCCCTCGCCGACGTCGGGCATCTTGAACTCGCGGAGCGCGCGAACTTCGGTGGTCATGTGCGTCGCTCCTCTCAGTACCCGAGCGCGCGGTCGACGGCGTCGAGCACCCGGTCGAGGTCGGGCAGGAAGGACTCCTCGACCCGCGACGGCGGGTACGGGGCGTAGTAGCCGCCGACCCGCAGGACCGGCGCCTCCAGGTGGTAGAAGCACTTCTCGGTGAGCCGGGCGGCCAGCTCGGCGCCCATGCCGAGGAAGACCGGCGCCTCGTGGACCACGATGCCGCGGCCGGTGCGCTTGACCGACTCCTCGAGGGTGGCGAAGTCGACCGGGGTGAGCGAGCGGAGGTCGACGACCTCCAGGCTGCGGCCGTCCTCGCGGGCGGCCTCGGCCGCCTCCTGGCAGACCTTGACCATCGGGCCGTACGCGATCAGGGTCGCGTCGGTGCCGGGGCGGACGATCCGCGCGGAGTGCAGCGGCAGGTCGGCGCTGTCGCCGACGTCGCCCTTGTCCCAGTAGCGCCGCTTGGGCTCCAGGAAGATCACCGGGTCGTCCGAGGCGATGGCCTGGCGGAGCATCCAGTGCGCGTCGTGCGCGTTGGAGGGGGTGACCACCTTGAGGCCGGCGGTGTGCGCGAAGTAGGCCTCGTGCGACTCGCTGTGGTGCTCGACGGCGCCGATACCGCCGCCGTACGGCATGCGGACGGTGACCGGGAGCTTGACGTGCCCGAGCGAGCGGGCGTGCATCTTGGCGAGCTGGGAGACGATCTGGTCGAAGGCCGGGTAGACGAAGCCGTCGAACTGGATCTCCACGACCGGGCGGTAGCCGCGCAGGGCCAGGCCGATCGCGGTGCCCATGATGCCGGACTCGGCGAGCGGGCTGTCGATGACCCGGTCCTCGCCGAAGTCCTTCTGCAGGCCGTCGGTGATTCTGAAGACGCCGCCGAGCTTGCCGATGTCCTCGCCCATGAGGACGGTCTTCGGGTCGTTCTCCAGCGACTTCCGCAGGGCGTCGTTGAGCGCCTTGGCGATGCTGAGCCGGTCTGCCATCAGTTGTGCTCCCCGCCCTCGAAGGAGGCCGCGTAGGCCACGTACTCGGCCCGCTCCTCGGCCACCAGGCCGTGCGGCTCCGCGTAGACGTGGTCGAAGATCAGAGTCGGGTCCGGGTCGGGCATGGAGCGCACGCCCTCGCGGACCCTCAGGCCGAGGGCGTCGCTCTCGGCCTCGATGCCGGCGAAGAACGCGTCGTCGGCGAGGCCCTCCTTCTCCAGGTGGGCCTTGAGGCGGGTGATCGGGTCCTTGGCCTTCCAGGCCTCGGTCTCCTCGGAGCCGCGGTAGCGGGTCGGGTCGTCCGAGGTGGTGTGGGCGCCCATGCGGTAGGTGAACGCCTCGATCAGGACGGGGCCGTTGCCGGTGCGGGCGTGGTCCAGGGCCCAGCGGGTCACCGCGAGGCAGGCCAGCACGTCGTTGCCGTCCACCCGCACGCCCGGGAAGCCGAAGCCGGAGGCGCGGCGGTAGAGCGGGATGCGGGTCTGGTTGGTGGTGGGCTCGGAGATCGCCCACTGGTTGTTCTGGCAGAAGAAGACCACCGGCGAGTTGTAGACCGAGGCGAAGGTGAAGGCCTCGTTGACGTCGCCCTGGCTGGAGGCGCCGTCGCCGAAGTAGGCGATCACCGCGTCGTCCGCGCCGTCCTTGGTGATGCCCATCGCGTACCCGGTGGCGTGCAGGGTCTGCGCGCCGATCACGATGGTGTAGAGGTGGAAGTTCTTCTCGTTCGGGTCCCAGCCGCCGTGGTTCACGCCGCGGAACATGCCGAGCAGGTTCAGCGGGTCGACGTCGCGGCACCAGGCGACGCCGTGCTCGCGGTAGGTCGGGAAGGCGTAGTCACCGGGACGCATCGCACGGCCGGAACCGACCTGCGCAGCCTCCTGGCCGAGCAGCGAGGCCCACAGGCCCAGCTCGCCCTGGCGCTGCAGCGAGGTGGCCTCGGCGTCGAACCGCCGGACCAGCACCAGGTCGCGGTAGAGCGCGCGCAGCTCCTCGGGGGTGGTCGCCAGCGGGAAGTCCGGGTGCTCGACCCGGTCGCCTTCCGGCGTCAGCAGCTGTACGAGCTCCGGCGCGGCTCCCGTGCCTGCGCGGAGGTTGTCAGGGACGCCGGGGGCGGCCTTCTTGCGCGCCCTCGCCGTGCTTTTGACGGTCACGTTCACTCCTCGGTCTGTCCGGCCGCCCGGGGTCGCCGGTGACCGGTCCGGTCACCTCCGGGCAAAGCGCGCTGGGTGTGCGCACCGGCTGCTCGGCAGGTGGTGATCCTTCTCCGACGGCGTCCCTCACGAGAACGTTACCCAGCGGCGCCCCTTGGCGCGCTTGCGCTAGGACGTCCTACTTGTTCCCCTGCGAGAACCGCCGGTGTGGTGCGGGTCTCGCGTCGGTGGCCGTCAGGACACCAGCGCACGGTATCCGGGCAAAGCTCTCCGCGTAAGGGGGTAACGGGCATCGATTCGGTGTCCTCCGCGCCGGTCTGTCCCCCGGGGAGCGGCCGGGAGCAGGGATTTCGACACGGTGGCGTGGAAGGATTCCCCCATGACAGGAAACGGACATATCAGGGTATTCCTCCTCGACGACCACGAGGTCGTGCGGCGCGGCGTGCACGATCTGCTGTCCACCGAGGCGGACATCGAGGTGGTCGGCGAGGCCGGTACGGCCGCCGAGGCGCTCGCCCGGATTCCCGCGGTGGAGCCCGACGTCGCGGTGCTCGACGTCCGGCTGCCGGACGGCAACGGCGTGGAGGTCTGCCGCGAGGTCCGCTCCCGGGTGCCCGGGGTGCGCTGCCTGATGCTCACGTCCTTCTCCGACGACGAGGCCCTGTTCGACTCGATCATGGCGGGCGCCTCAGGGTACGTACTGAAGGCGATCCGCGGCACCGACCTGATCACCGCGGTGCGGGACGTCGCGGCCGGCCGCTCGCTGCTCGACCCGGTGGCCACCGGCCGCGTCCTGGAACGGCTGCGCGAGGGCAGCGGCAAGGAGGACGAGCGGCTCGCCCGGCTCACCAGGCAGGAGCGCCGCATCCTCGACCTGATCGGCGAGGGGATGACCAACCGGCAGATCGGCAACGAACTCCACCTCGCCGAGAAGACCGTGAAGAACTACGTCTCCAGCCTGCTCGCCAAGATGGGGATGAAGCGGCGCACCCAGGCCGCCGCCTACGTGGCCCGCAACCTCCCGCCCGAGGCGAAAGCACACGGCTGACGATCTGTCAACCACCCCTGCGGGCGCTGATTACGCTCACTCCGTGATTCCCAGCCCGGCCTCCCCGCCCGTCCTCGGGGAGGGCACCGTCTCCCTCCTCGCCCCCGCCGCCCGCCGCACCCGGCCGCTCCGCCACGCCGCCGCACCGGCCCGTCCCGACCTGTCCGCCCCGCCCGTCGGCACGCTCAGCCCGCCGGTCGCCGACGCCTCCCTGGCGGGCGTGCTCCGCCGCTTCGGCACCGCACCGCCGGTCTCCGTCCGACCGGTCGCCGAGGGCCTGCTGAACCGCGGCTACCGGGTCACCACCACCGACGGCCGGTACTTCCTCAAGTGCTACGTCGACCTCGCCACCGCCTCGCGGGACGCGGTCACCGCCCAGCACCGGGCCACCACCGCGCTGCACGCCCGCGGGCTGCCGGTGGCCCGGCCGCTGCCCGCCCTCGGCGGGGACACCGTCGTGGCGCACGGGGAGCGGTTGTTCGGCCTCTTCCCCTGGATCGAGGGCGGCCACCGGCACGGCACCTCGCTGGACCCCTCGCAGTGCGCCGACCTCGGCGCGCTGCTCGGCCGGCTGCACGGCGCG
Organism: Kitasatospora sp. NPDC051914; assembly: GCF_040680995.1. NCBI lineage: Bacteria > Bacillati > Actinomycetota > Actinomycetes > Kitasatosporales > Streptomycetaceae > Kitasatospora > Kitasatospora sp. NPDC051914. The sequence continues at coordinate 13,516 of NZ_JBFAXX010000067.1, read as the reverse complement.
CTGGCCGAGATCTGCGCCCCCGTCCGCCAGCCCACCGGGCGACTGGCCGCGGACCCGGACGAGACCGCGCGGCTCGTCGCCGACCTGCGCCGGCTCGCCGCCCGGCACCGGCCGCAGGAGCCCTTCGACGCCCTCGCCGAGGAGCACCTCGCCGAGCGGCTCGACCTGATCTCCGCGCACCGGCACCGCCGCCCCGTACCGGCCGCCGCCCCGCCCACCGGCTGGACGCACGGCGACTTCCACGGGCTCAACCTGCTCTACCGGGACGGCGGGGTCGCCGCCGTCCTCGACTGGGACAAGCTCGGCCTGCACCCCACCGCGGAGGAGGCCGTCCGGGCCGCCACCCTGGTCTTCAACGACCGCGACACCGGCGTGCTGGACCTCTGCCGGGTGCGCGCCTACTCCCGCGCCTACCGGGAGGTCTCCGGGGCCGGACCGGCCCAGCTGGCCGCCGCCGTGCACCGGGTCTGGTGGGAGCGGCTGAACGACCTGTGGATGCTGCAGTGGCACTACCAGCGCAGCGACCACCGAGCCGACCCGCTGTTCCCCGCCGCGGCCGGCCAGCTGCGCTGGTGGTGCCAGGAGTACGAGCAGGTCCTGGACGCCTTCACCAACTGACCGGGCGGGGCGTCACCACCCCGCGGGCGCGGGCGAGGTGGCGCCCCCGGTCGGGCCGGGCGTCACTGGGTCGAGGTCGTCGCCGTGGGGTTGGCGGTCGGGGTCGGGGTGTCGCTCGGCTGGGCCGTCTGGGTCGGCTTGGTCTGGGTCGGCGTCGGCGACGGCGACGTGGTCTCCGTCGGCGAGGCCGAGGGCGAGGCCGAACCCGTCGCGGTCGGGCTGCCGGTCGGCGAGTGCGTCCCGAAGGTCGGCTCGGTCGGCCTGGTCGTCTCGCTCTGGGTGCGCGACGGGACGGTCGTGGTCGGCTGCTCGGTGGGCTGCCCGGTGTCCGCCGGGGCGGTGGTCTGCGTGTTCTGCTGGGTCGGCGTGTTGCCGCCGCCCCCGCCGCCGCCGCCGCTGAGCGCCAGCCCGATGCCGACGCCGGCCGCCACCAGCACCGCGAGGACGCCCAGCACCCAGCCCCACGGGCTGCGCCGGTCCTCCTCGTAGTCGCCCGGCCCGTCGCCGCCGCCGTACCCCTGGTCCCCGTAGCCGTGGTCCCCGTAGCCCTGGCCGCCGGTCGGCTGGTAGGGGCGGGAGGGCGTCTGGTAGGGCGAGGTGACCTGGAAGGGCAGTGCCGCCGTCGGGTCCGCGGGCTCCGTCCGGCCGACCGGCTCGGTGACGGCGGTGCCGCCGCTGGGCGTGCCCTCGGGGCCGGGGCGGCCGTGGCCGCCCTGCCCCGCGGCCGCCAGACCGGCGGCGGCCGCGGCCGCCGCGGCGGCTCCGGCCGCGTAGCCGGCGCCCTGCGACCCGTGCATGGTGCGCAGCGCGTGTTGCACATGGGCCCGGAACTCGTCGGCGGTCTGGAAGCGGTCGTCCGGGTTCTTGGCGAGCGAGCGGAGCACCAGCTCGTCCAGCTCGGCCGGCACCCGCCCGTTGGCCCGGGACGGCGGCACCGGGTTGTCCTGCACGTGCTGGTAGACCACCGACAGCGGCGTCTCACCGATGAACGGCGGCCGCAGCGACAGCAGTTCGTAGAGCATGCAGCCGGCCGCATAGAGGTCGGAGCGGTGGTCGACGGCCCGGCCGAGCGCCTGCTCGGGCGACAGGTACTGCGGGGTGCCCATCACCATGCCGGTCTGCGTCATGGTGGTGGCCGCGCCGGTGAGCGCGCGGGCGATGCCGAAGTCCATCACCTTGACCGCGCCGCCGGTCGTGATGATGACGTTGGCGGGCTTGATGTCGCGGTGCACGATGCCGTGCTTGTGGCTGTAGGCGAGCGCCTCCAGGACCCCGGCGATGATGATCAGCGCCTGGTCGACCGGCGGCGCCTCCTCGTCCACCAGCAGCTCGCGGACCGTCCGGCCCTCGACCAGCTCCATCACGATGTACGGCGTGGACTCGCCGTCCAGCAGCTCCTCGCCGGTGTCGTACACCGCCACGATGGAGTGGTGGTTGAGCGCGGCAACGGCGTGCGCCTCGCGCGTGAAGCGCAGCCGGGCGATCTCGTCCTCGGCCAGATCCGCACGCAGCAGCTTGACGGCGACGGTGCGGCCGAGCCGCACGTCCTGGGCGGAGAAGACCTCCGCCATGCCGCCTCGGCCGAGCCGGCCGGTGATCCGGTAGCGGCCGTCGCCGACCGTGCCGAGCGCGGCCTTGGTGCCGCGGCCCGGGGTGTGCCCGAAGGCCGGGGTCTGCACGACCTCGGTCGCGGCGGTCTCCGGCTCCCGGGCCGCCTCGTCCTCGGTGGAGGCCCGGACGCCCGCGCCCTCGCCGTCGTCCGGCCGATCGCTCTGTGCCATCGCTCCTCGCCCCGGGCCCTCGCTCGGCGCGCAGTCGCCCTGTCGGTTACGTCCTGTGAAACGCTACCGCTTCGGTGCGGTCACCGTGGAACGCGCGGCTCGGGCCGGCGTATCAGTTCCGGCCGTCCTGCGGCAGCTCCAGCACCTGCGAGACCACCGGTGCCGAGGAGTTGCTGCCGTAGGTGCTGTTCTTGTTCTGCTCGCCCTTGGCGGCCGCGATCAGCACGATGATCACCGCCAGGACGATCACGCCGAAGATCACGCCGACCACGACCAGCGCCGTCGAACAGCCCGCGTTGTTGTTCGCCGGCTGCGGCTTGGCCACGAACGGGCCGGGCTGGGCCGGCATCGGCCCGGTCGGGTGCGCCTGCTGCGGGAACGGCCGCGGGGTCTGGTAGGGCTGCGGGGCCTGCTGGAAGGGCTGCGGGGTGTGCGCCTGGGGGAACGGCTGCGGGGTGTGCGGGGCCTGCGGGAAGGGCTGCGGCGTGTGCGGCGCCTGGGCCTGCTGGAAGGGCTGCGGGGTGTGCGGCGCCTGGGCCTGCGGGTACGGCGGCGGCGTGCTGGCCTGCGGCGGCTGGTACGGCTGCTGCACCTGCGGGGTGGGCGTCCGGATGTCCCCCGTGACCTGCGGGAAGTTGGTCAGCGAGGGTGCGGCGTGCACCGAGCGCGGGCCCTCGCTGATCACCAGCGGGGTGGAGGCCTGCAGCGGCGCGCCGCCGGCCTGCGCGGCGGACTCGACCCGCTCGACCTCCTCGCGCATGGCCTCCGCGGTCGGGAAGCGGTGCGCCGGGTCCTTGCGCAGCGCACGCTCGACCAGTGCGTCGACCGCGGGCGTGACCGCCCGGTTGATCGTCGACGGCGCCGGCGGCGGCTCCTGCACGTGCTTGTACGCGATGGAGAAGGCCGAGTCGCCGTCGAACGGCAGGCCGCCGGTCAGCAGCTCGAAGAGCATGCAGCCGACCGAGTAGAGGTCTGAACGGGCGTCGACGCTCTTACCGAGCGCCTGCTCGGGCGACAGGTACTGCGGGGTGCCGACCACCATGCCGGTCTGCGTCATGGAGGTGACACCGGACTGCAGCGCGCGGGCGATGCCGAAGTCCATCACCTTGACGATGCCCTTGGTGTTGACCATGACGTTGCCCGGCTTGATGTCCCGGTGCACCAGGCCCTGGTCGTGCGAGGCCTCCAGCGCGGACAGCACCGCGGCGGTGATCTTCAGCGCCTGGGCGGTCGGCATCGCGCCGTGCTGCGCGATCGCGTCGTTCAGCACGTCGCGCAGGGCCTGGCCCTCGACGTACTCCATGACGATGTACGGGGTGGCCGCGCCGTCCGCGGCGATGTCCTCGCCGCTGTCGTAGACCTGCACGATGTTGGTGTGCTGGAGGCGGGCGACGGCCTGCGCCTCGCGGCGGAAGCGCTCCTTGAACGAGGCCTCCCGGCCCAGCTCGGTGTGCAGGGTCTTCACCGCGACCTGGCGGTCCAGCACCGTGTCGTACGCCAGGTGCACGGAAGCCATGCCGCCCTGCCCGAGCAGGCGCTGCAGCACGTACCGACCGTTGCCCAGGGCGTGGCCCTCGACCGTGGTGCCGTCCTCGCTCATGTCCCCCTGCTTCCAGGTCTCTCGTCCGGGGCCTGCCCGGTCCGCGGGCCCGCGGCGCCGCCGGCCCCCGCCGGCAGCACGCAGGCCGACCGGCAGGGGCCCAGGGTATCGGCTCGCGCCGACGTGATCGGGTGCAGGGGCGCAGCTGTGTCCGGCCTGCAACGCGGTTGCCGAACAGCTGCGACACGGGGCCGCTACAGGTACGGACCCGAACGGATTCCGCGGCCCGGACCGGATTCCTCCTCGCCCGGCTCCATGCCGTGCAGACCGGGCGGCAGCGCCCTGCGCATCTGCTCCAACTGCGCCCGCGCGGCCATCTGCTGGGCGAACAGCGCGGTCTGGATGCCGTGGAACAGGCCCTCCAGCCAGCCGACCAGCTGCGCCTGGGCGATCCGGAGTTCGGCCTCGGTGGGGATGGTGTCCTCGGTGAAGGGGAGCGAGAGCCGCTCCAACTCCTCGACCAGCTCGGGCGCGAGGCCGAGTTCGAGCTCCTTGATCGAGCTGGCGTGAATGTCCTTCAGCCGGGCACGGCTGGCCTCGTCGAGGGGGGCCGCCCGGACCTCCTCCAGCAGCTGCTTGATCATGCTGCCGATCCGCATGACCTTGGCGGGCTGCTCGACCATCTCGGTCACCGGCAGTTCGCGCGGTTCCCCCTGGTCGTCACCCCGGCCCAGTCCGCCCGGGACGGCGCCGATCGGCATGCCGTCCGGGCCCACGATCAGCACCTTCGGGTTGTCGTCCGGCTGTCCGCCCGACGCCTCGACGGCCTGCTGCAGCGAGCGCTCGTTCATCGGGTTCGTCATGCCTGGCATTCTCCCTCACCGGGGTTCGGTACGGGGAGTGCCCGGCGATCTTGTCCGGTCCCGGATACGGGAGTTCCGGGTCGGACGCGGGAGGTCGGGCTCAGCCGCGGCGCATCCGCAGGCCCACCATGGCCAGGCCGATGCCGATCAGCGTCAGCCCGGCGCCGAGCGGCAGCTGGCGGGTGGAGGGGTCGGACCAGCGCAGCGGGGCGGCGACGTCGGCGGCCTGCGGGAGGGGCGCCGCGGCGGTGGCGCCGGGCAGCGCCTCGGCCAGGTCGGCGGAGGACTCCGGTGCGGCGGGCCTGGCCGCGGTGGTGGCGGCCCCCGCGGCCCGGCCGTGCGCGGGGTGCCCGACCGCGGCGGCGGAACGGGTGTGCCGGCCGTGCGTCGGCGCGACGGCCGCGGCCACGGCGCCCGGGTCCGCGGAGGAGTGCGAGGAGTGCACGGTGGCGGGGGCGGCGGGCGCGGTGGTCGGCTCCGTCGTGGTGTCCCCGGTCTCCTCCGCCTCCTCGGCGCAGTCGTCGCCGTCCTCGGGCCCGGGCTGCGCGTCCTGGCCGGACGGGGAGGCGGGGCTCGCCGGAGCCTCGGTCGGGGGTTGCTGCGAGGAGACCGGGGCGGACGGCTCGGGCACGGTCGCCGGGGTGTTCACGGGCGGCCTGACGGGGAGTCCGGACATGCCGGAACCCCCCTGGGCCGAGGGCGGCACCGTAGTGGGTACGACCGGCTGCGGGAGGGCCGAGGCCGCCTGTTCGAGCGCCTGCCGCACGGCCGCCTCGGCCGTGGAGCGGGGCGTGCCGGTGGTCTCCGCACCGTCGGCGGCGACGGCCGGAACCGCCAGCAGGACCGGAAGGACGAGGCCCGCCCCGACGAGGGCCGCCCGGCGGCACGCGACGGGGAACGCGGAAGGAAGAGCGCGGAACGCGTACGGCAGTGCAGCCACGGCGGGAGGTCCTTCCGACGGGCGGCCGCGCAGTGGCGCGGTCGGCGGCGGGACAGCTCCGGACCAGCGTCACACAGTCCGGCAAAACGGGCATTTCGTACGCTCACTCCCCGTGCCCGCCGCCATCCGCGCCACGGTCAGCCCAGCCGCAGCACCACCTTGCCGACGTGCTCGCCCCGCTCGATCAGGCGGTGCGCCTCGGCCGCCTCCGAGACCGGCAGCACCCGGTGCACCACCGGGCGGACCACCCCGGACTCCACCAACGGCCACACGTGCTCGCGGACGGCGGCCACGATCGCCGCCTTCTCCGCCACCGGGCGGCCGCGCAGGTTGGTCGCCGCGATCGCACCGCGCTTGCGCAGCAGCGCACCGAGGTCGAGCTCGGCCTTCACCCCGCCCTGCAGGCCGATGACCACCAGCCGCCCGTTGACGGCCAGGGCCTCCACGTTCCGCTGCAGGTACTTGGCGCCCATGATGTCCAGGATCACGTCCGCCCCGGCACCGCCGGTGAACTCCCGGACGGCCTCCACGAAGTCCTGCTGCCGGTAGTCGACACCGGCGTCCGCGCCCAGCTCGGCGCAGCGGGCCAGCTTCTCCGGGCCGCCCGCGGTGACCACCACCCGGGCGCCCACCGCCTTGGCCAGCTGGATCGCCATCGTGCCGATGCCGCTGGCACCGCCGTGCACCAGGACGGTCTCGCCCGGACGCAGGTGGGCCACCATGAAGACGTTCGACCAGACCGTGCAGGCCACCTCCGGCAGCGCCGCCGCCTCCTCCACCGAGATGCCCTCGGGCACCGGCAGCAGCTGGCCCGCCGGGACGGCCACCCGCTCCGCGTAGCCGCCGCCGGTGAGCAGGGCGCAGACCTCGTCGCCGACCGCCCAGCCGGCCACGCCCGCGCCCAGCGCGGCGATCCGCCCGGCGCACTCCAGGCCCGGATAGGGGGACGAGCCGGGCGGCGGGTCGTAGAAGCCCTGCCGCTGCAGCAGGTCCGCACGGTTGACGGCGGTCGCGGCGACCTCGACGAGGACCTCGCCCGCCGCGGGCTCCGGGTCGGGCACCTCCGCCCAGGTCAGTACCTCGGGCCCGCCCGGCTGGGGAATGGTGATGGCTCGCATGCCCGCCACGCTACGCGCGCCGCCACTGCCGCCGACCTTCGGCCCGCCGGTACCGGCCTGCGGTCAGCCGTGGTTGACGCTGCGTCGGACGATGATGATCCGGTCGGTGAGCTGCAGCACCGCGACCTCGGGGTCGGTGAAGTTCAGCAGTCGGCGACCGCGGACGACCGCCACCACCAGGTCCTCGCACTCGCGCGGGGAGCGGCCGGCCTCCGCCTTGGTGACCGGGCGCTCGGTGAGGTCGAGGCCGGAGCCCACCGTCAGCAGGTCCTCCATGACCGCGCCGGCGTGCGGGCTGAGGATCGACATGCCGAGCAGCCGGCCCGCCGAGCTGGAGCTGGTGACCACCACGTCGGCGCCGGACTGCCGCAGCAGCGGAGCGTTCTCGTCCTCCCGGACGGCCGCCACCAGCATCGCCTCGGAGTTCAGCTGACGTGCGGTCAGCGCCACCAGCACGGCGGTGTCGTCGCGGTCCGGCGCGATCACCACCTTCTCGGCACGCGGCAGTTCGGCCCGCATCAGGGTGTCCGTCCGGGTGGCGTCGCCCATCACGGCCGTCAGGCCGTCCCGGCCCGCCTGGTCGCACGCCCTGCGCTGCGGGTCGACCACCACGATCGACTCCTTGCGCAGCCCCTGGCCGAGCAGGGCGGTGACCGCGCTGCGGCCCTTGGTGCCGTAGCCGACCACGACAGTGTGCTCCCGCACCGGACCTCCAGCGAACCGCCGACCTGCGACGGCACGGCCGCACCGCCGCAGGCGACGATACCGCCGGGCCCGCCGCACCGGCCCGCACCCGCCGTGGACCGGCACCCGGTCTCCACCGGACCCGCCCCGCGCGGCAGTGGCCCGCGGCGGCGCCGCGGCGCCATGCTGGTGCCCGTGACGAACGGCACCCGCTCCTCCGGCCCCGACGGCAGAACCTCCCGGCTGCGCGCCTACCGCACCGGCCGATCGCAGGACGCCGAGGTGGAGTCGGGCGGCCGGGTGTCCCTGCCCACCCGGACTCCCCCGCCGCCGTTCCGGCAGGTCTCCCGCCGGCTGCTGCTGGCACTGGGCGTCCTGGTCGCCACCACGCTGATCGTCTGGCTCGACCGGGCCGGCTACCACGACAACGCCGACGACTCGCTCGACCTGCTGGACTCCGCGTACTACGCCACGGTCACCCTCTCCACCACCGGCTACGGCGACATCACCCCGGTCAGCGACAGCGCCCGGCTGACCAACATCTTCGTGATCACGCCGCTGCGCGTGCTGTTCCTGATCATCCTGGTCGGCACCACCCTCGAGGTCCTCACCGAGCGCACCCGCCTGCAGTGGCGGATCGGGCGCTGGCGCTCCACGGTGCGCGACCACACCGTGGTCGTCGGCTACGGCACCAAGGGCCGCAGCGCCGTCGCCGCGCTGCTCGGCCAGGGCATCCGCCGCACGTCGATCGTGGTGGTGGACCCGCAACGCAAGGCGATCGACCAGGCCACCATGGACGGCCTGGCCGGAGTGGTCGGCGACGCCACCCGGACGGAGACCCTGATGCGGGCCGAACTGCCCCGCGCGGCCCGGATCGTGGTCGCCCCGGAGCGGGACGACACCGCCGTGCTGGTCACCCTCACCGCCCGCCAGCTGAACCGCGGAGCCACCGTGGTCGCCGCCGTCCGGGAGGACGAGAACGCTCCGCTGCTGCGGCAGTCCGGCGCCGACGTGGTGGTCACCAGCTCCAGCTCGGCGGGCCGGCTGCTCGGCATGTCGATCCTCAGCCCGCACGCCGGCGCCGTCATGGAGGACCTGCTGACCCACGGCACCGGCCTGGACGTGGCGGAGCGGCCGGTGACCACCGAGGAGGCCGGCCGCTCCCCGCGGGAGTGCGCGGACCTCGTGGTGGCGGTCGTCCGCGGCCGCCGACTGCTGGACTACGCCGCCCCGGAGGCCGCCGTCCTGAAGCCCTCGGACCGGGTGATCGTCATCAGGGACGCCCACAGCCACGCCTGACCCCGCACCGGGTGGTCAGGGCAGCTCCAGCACCTCGGCCCGGCCGCCCGCGGCGAGGCCGCCCGGCGGCACCACGGCCACCCCCTCGGCCAGCGCCAGGCCGCGCAGCATGGCCGGCCCGTCGAAGCGCAGCGGCACCACGCCGTCGCCCGTCCGCACCACCGGCACCAGCCGGGTGTCCCGGGGGTGGCCCGGCAGGTCCACCGCGGCCGGCTCCGTCCGGGCCGACGGGAGGTTGCGCCCGGCCAGCGCGGACAGCAGCGGCAGGGCCAGGGTGAGCGCCCCCGCGGCAGCGGCCAGCGGGTTGCCGGGCAAACCCACCAGGTGGCGGCCGCCGGGCAGCGAGGCCAGCAGCATCGGGTGCCCGGGGCGGACGGCGACGCCGTCGACCAGCAGCCGGGCCCCGGCGTCGGCCAGCGCGCCGTGCAGGAAGTCCGCCGGACCCAGGGCGGTACCGCCGGTGGTGAGCACCACGTCGGCGGGCGAGCGGCGCAGCGCCTCCAGCAGCAGCCCGCGGTCGTCGCCGACCCGGCGCACCCCGCACACCTCGGCACCGGCCGCGGCCAGCCACGGCGGCAGCAGCGGGCCGAGCGCGTCCCGCACCCGGCCCGGCCCGGGCACCCCGGACCCCAACAGTTCGTCGCCGAGCAGCAGCAGCTCGACGGTCGGACTGCGGCGCACCTGCAGCAGGTCGTGGCCGGCGGCGGCGGCCAGACCGAGCACCGCCGCGGTGACCCGGGTGCCGGCCGGCAGCAGCACCTCGCCGCGGCGGCACTCCTGGCCGCGCGGGCGGACGTCCTGGCCGGGGCCGACGGCGCCGTGCAGCAGCCCGTGCTCGACGCGGCCGTGCTCGCGGCGCAGCACCCCGGTGGCGCCGGGCGGCAGCTGGGCGCCGGTGGCGATCTCCACTGCGGCGCCGTCCGCCAGCGGGGCGGGCGTGCCGCCGGCCAGCAGCCGTCCCTCGGGCCGCCACGGCCCGGGGCCGGCGACCGCCCAACCGTCCATCGCGGAGGTGTCGAACCCCGGCAGGTCGGTGACGGCGGCCAGCGGCTCGGCGAGGGTGCGCCCGAGTGCGGCGGCTAGCGGGACGGCCTCGACCGGCAGCGGTGCCGCGACGGCGAGCCCGGCCGTCCGGCGGGCGACCGGCCAGGGGCGGTCTCCCGCCGGCGCTGCGGCCGGCTCGGTGCGCGGGCGGTCCACGTCGGCGAGGGCGCCCGTCACGCCTGCTCCGGCGGTGCCTCGGCGGCCCACCGCTCGGCGAGGGCCGAGGTGCGGGCAGCGGCGGCCGCGACCGCCTCCGCGCCGCCGCCCTGCACGGCCGCCGCGTACCCGACCAGGAAGGCGGTCAGCGGCGCGGCGGGGCGGGCGACCCCGTGCGCGACCACCCGGGCGAGGTCCAGCAGCCCGGGCACGTCGACGTCGAGTTCCAGGCCGAGTTCGGTGCGGACCTCGGCGATCCAGTCATCCAGCGTGCGCTCCATGGCCCCATGCTGCCCGATCCCGGTGCCGGCGGTGCAGCGGCCGCCGTGTGCGGCACGAGTCCGATTCCTCACGTCCGGCCCGGACGACCGGTGAGCTCAGGGTTCGGCGCGCTCGCGCCGTTCGCGGTCGCGGGCCCGGGCGAGCTCCTCCCAGGTGTCGCAGTCGTACGCGACCGCGTCGGTGTCGGCGAGGCGGACCGTCCGCAGCGGGCCGGTGAGCCGCCGCAGCGGCTGCCCGGCCGGGGTGCCGAGGGCGGCGAGGGAGGCGCGCAGCGCGGCCGTCCGGTAGGCGGCGGCGAGCGGCTGGTCCCGGCCCCCGGCGTCGACCAGAACGGCGGCCTCGGCCTCGGTGTCGTCCAGGGCGTCGAGCAGCCGGTGCACCGTCCGCCGGTCCAGGAACGGCAGGTCGGCGGCGAGCAGCAGCACCCGGTCCGCGGTCACGGCGGCGAGCCCGGCGGCGACCGCGGCGACCGGGCCGCCGCCGGGCGGCTCCTCGCGCACCCGGACCGCCCCGGGCCGGTCCGTGCCGCGGGCGGGCCCGACCACCACGGTGGTGCGGGCGTCCGCGCAGGCGTCCAGCACCCGGTCGAGCAGGCTCCGGCCGCCGACCTCCAGCCCCGGCTTGTCCGCCCCGCCGAGCCGGCTCGCCGCACCCCCGGCCGGCACGACCACGTCGAAGTCCGTCATGCGGCCAGTATCGCCGGACTCGAGCAGTCGATTCAGGGGCGCCCGTGTGCCTTGAAGACGCCCGCCCTCAGTCCTCCTCGACGATCTCCGCGTCGACGATCTCGGCCTCCTCGGACGGGGTGGTGTTGGCAGCGGCACCGAGGTCGAGGATGGCCGGCAGGGTGAGTGCGCCGTAACGCTCGTTCATCGCGGCGGCGAGTGCCTCGGCGTCGTGCGGGTGGGCGGCGAGCGCCCGGTCGAAGTCCTGCAGGTACTCGCCGGTGAAGGACAGCACCCGCAGCGTCTCGTCGTCCGCGCCCGGGGCCCGGTGTCCTGCGATCACCCGGTCGACGCCGAGGTCGGCGATCCGGGCCAGGTTGTGCGCCCAGTCGATCCGCCGGTACGCGTCGGTGTCGGCCGTCCACACGTGGGTGCCGTTGTAGACGAAGTCGCCGGCCAGCACGGTGCGGATGCTGGGGATGTGGACGACCGTGGAGTCCTCGCAGTCGGCCTGGCCGAGCGGCAGGACCTGGATCTGCTGCCCGTCGATCACCAGCGGCTGCGGCAGCAGGGGCGTCGGCAGCAGCGGCTGGTCGGGGATGTCGTCCCCGTAGACCGGCTTCCACTCGGCGACCTTGGCGGCGGCGGTGCGGGCGATGCCGTCCACGACCGGGGGTGCGGCCAGCAGCTGCGCCTCGGGGAAGAGCCGCAGCACCTCCTCGGCCCCGAAGTAGTGGTCGGGGTGGCGGTGGGTGACCACGATGGCCAGCAGTCGGCGGCCCTTGCCGGCGATCCACTCGGCGAGCTCGCGGCCGGCGCTGCGGGTGAGCTGGGCGTCCACCAGGATCGCGGTGGACACGCCCATGATCAGCACGGAGGTGGCGAAGAAGGCGCTCTCCGGGCCGGTGAAGACGTCGATCTCCAGCGGGGCCGGCGGCGGATACCCGGGCCCGGGGGCCGCGCGGTCTGGTCCGGCGGTCTCGTCGGGCGGGTTGGGCGTCACGTCGGCTCCCTGGTCGGCGGGGCGGCCCGCGGCGGCCGCTCGTTCGTACCAGCTTGGTCGGTGGGGGTACCGATCGCCGGTCAGGCGCGCCCGGGCGGGTGCAGTGGCCGCCGCCCGGGCGCGAGCCGGCCGGTCAGGCCGCCACGCGCGCGCCGACGGCCTCGGCGCGGGCCACCGCGTCCTTGAGCGCCTGCGCCTTGGAGGCGTCCGCGTGCTCGGCGAACTGGGCCAGCGCCGGGTTGACCCGGGCCAGGGTGAGCTCGGGCACCACGAAGTCGACCTCCAGGCCGAGCATGCCGGTCAGCACCTTCTCCAGGTAGGTGGTGACGAACTCGAAGCCCTCGCGCGGGGTGCCCGGGCCGTACGCGCCGCCGCGGGAGGCGATCACGGTGACCGGGGTGCCGGCCGCGGAGGGCTGCTCGCCGGCGCTGCGGCCCATCAGGATCACCTGGTCCAGCCATGCCTTGAGGCTGGACGGGATCGTGAAGTTGTACATGGGGGTGCCGATGACCACCGCGTCGGCCTGCTCCAGCTCGGTGATCAGCTGCTCGCGCAGCTCGAAGGCCTGCTGCTGCCCGGGGGTGCGGTGCTCGGCGGGGGCGAAGCCGGCGGTGATGCCGTCGGCTGCCAGGTGCGGGACGGGCTCGGCCGCGAGGTCGCGGTAGACCACGGTGCCGCCGGGGTTGGCGGCCTCCCAGGCGGCGCGGTAGGCCGCGGAGACCTCGCGGGAGACGGAGCCCTCGGAGAGCGCGGACGAGTCGATGTGCAGCAGCGTGGGCATGGCGTGCCTCCCTTTCGGTAGTGGCTGCATCTTCGTGAGCAGCTTCCACAACAGTAGCAGCTTACTTTTCTATAGTCACTTGCCGCCGGGCAGTACCCTGGGAGGCATGGCGCAGGAAACGGCACCGGCCCAGCCGGCCTGTACGGGAGTGGACGTCACCATCACCCGGGTCTTCGCTCTGCTCGGAAAGCGCTGGACGGGGCTGGTCGTCGCGGTGCTCAGCCACGGGCCCGCGCACTTCGCGGAGCTCCGCCGCGCCATCCCGGGCATCAGCGAGCGCATGCTCTCCGACCGGCTCACCGAGCTCGCCGAGGCCGGCCTGGTGCTCCGCGAGGTCGACGAGGGGCCGCCGCTGCGGGTCCGCTACCTGCTCACCGAGTCCGGCTGCGCCCTCGGCCCCGCCCTCACCGAGCTGCGCACCTGGGCCGAGCGCTACCTGCCCCCGCTCCCGCCCGGCGGCACCTGCTGAGGCTCCCCCCGGACACGACGGAGCGCCCCGCCGCCGTGGCACACCGCTCGGTCGGTGTACCCGGCGACGGGGCGCTCCCGTCACCCCGGAGGGTTACTTCTGCTTGCCGGTGATCTTGTCGATGCGGGCGGTGATGCCCCAGGCGGTGACCCGCCAGAGGGCCTCGACGACGATGTTGCGGCTCATCTTGGAGGCGCCGTGCTCGCGTTCGACGAAGGTGATCGGGACCTCGGCGACCTTGAAGCCGGCCTTGACGGTGCGCCAGGCGAGGTC